>SKSL01000034.1 GCA_007123015.1 Natronohydrobacter sp.
TCGTCATCCACTTCCCGCATATCGGGCCTGAATGCGCCGATCAGATCAAGATGCTGACCTGCGCGCAGCCATGCGCCCCGGACAAGCGGGGTTTTGCTCAGGGTTGCTGTGCAGATGATATCGGCCGCGTGGACCGCGCGTTCCAGATCAGCCTCGGCTGTGGTGTTATCCAGCTCAGACGCGCATTCATTTGCCTGATCCGCATTGCGCGCCCAGATCGTGAATTGTGCATGTGGAAACAGCGCGCGATAAGCGTGGTACATGCTTTGCGCAACAGTCCCGGCACCGACCAATGTAATTCTGCGGCTATCAGGGCGCGCAAGATAGCGGGCTGCACAAAGGCTGTCTGCCGCAGTCTTCCATTTGGTCAGAAGGTGAAAATCCACAATCGCATCGCATTGCCCATCATGATCCGAATAGAGTGCCGCACTGCCATTCACGGCCGGGCGTCCTTGCGCGGGATTATCGGGAAACACTGTCGCTGTCTTTACCAAGGCCCCCATGCCCTCGATCCAGGCAGCGCGTGACAAGAGGGTATTCGCGCCCTGATAGAGAAAACTGTCTGCCAGCTTTGCCTTTGGGAAAGCATGTCCTTTGACGATTGCATCAACGGCGGCGTGCCATGTCAATTGCGGCTCTATGGCAGCGGTTACAGTTGCATAGGTCATGCGGCCCCTTTTCCTGAATATTATGATTACAGCCCTGACACCCATGCGATAACCACAGGTACTGTCGCGATGCTGACCAGCGTCGAGACCAGAATTGTCGCGGAAACCCGCCCCGGCCCTGCATTATAATGCTGCGCCAGAATGAAAACATTCCCCGCGACAGGCAATGCCGCTGCAGCAACAAGCACGCCTGCGACCTGTGGATCGACGCGGAACAGGATGAGCGCTGCAAAAGCGGTCAGGGCCGGATGCAGCACCAGCTTGGCAAAAGACAGCCAGCTGACAATCGCCAGACGGTCGACTGTCTTATCCGCAAGCGAGGCCCCGATGGCAAAGAGCGCGCAGGGCGTGGCCGCCGCGCCCAGAAGGGTCAGGAAGTCATTGGCCAGATCCGGTACGCCCAGACCTGTACTGGACCACGCGATCCCCAGCGCCATCGCCACAACCATCGGGTTTTTCAGCACCGCCACGGCCAGCTTGCGCGGCAGGTCGCGGTCAATCCGGCCATCGCGTGCCAGGGTGATGATCATGGTGAAAAGCGACGAGAAAACAATCAGGTCAATGGTCAGGATCAGCAGCACAGCTGGGACCGAAGCGGGCCCCAGCAGCACTATCAGCAGCGGCACGCCCAGAAAGCCTGTATTGCCGATAATGGCGCAATGGGCCTCGATCAGCGCTTCCTCCATGCGCGCACGGCGCAGGAAGGCAATGCCCATGACCAGCACATAGAGCATGCCGCACGCCCAGAGATAGGCCATCGCCGCGCGTGCATCGAGCAGGTCAGACAAGCTGAGATTGGCCGCAAATCCAAAGAGCATGGCCGAGAGCGCGAAATAGAAGACGAATTTCGTCAGATAGGCCGTCGCTTCGGCTGGGAAAAACCCGCTGCGACCTGCGCCGTAGCCCAATCCGATCAGACCGAAGAAGGGCAAGGTCTTGAGGAAGATCTCGATCATCTTGTGAACGTGTTAACATGCGATTCGTCGCGCCGCCAGTGAGTGCCGCTTTTCCTTTGCGATGCAAGGCGCTATGTTCCCCCGAAGGGGTATTCATGACAGTCTCAGCCGCGACGATCCGCCAGGGGCGCAAATACGATCAGGTGCTGGACGGTGCGCGCACTGTCTTCGTTGCCATGGGATATGAGCGCGCCAGTGTCGATGAGATCGCGCGCGTGGCGGGTGTGTCGAAAGCCACGCTCTACAGCTATTTCCCAGAGAAGCGGCTTCTCTTCACCGAAGTCTATCGCGCGGAGATGCTGCGTCTGGCCGATTCTGCGGTGGAATTGACCGATAGCAGCCTACCCCCGGAGCGCGCCTTGCGAGAGGCCGGGTATCGAATGCTGGCCTATCTGACATCGGATTTCGCGCAGGCAATGTATCGCATCTGTGTCACCGAATCGCCGCGTTTCCCGGAAATCGGTCGCGCCTTTTACGAGACAGGCCCAGAACTGGGCCGCGCCCGTCTTGGCGGATATCTGCGCGCGGCTGTCGCGCAGGGCCATTTACAGATTGATGATTTCGATTTGGCGGCGGATCAGTTCTTTCAACTTTGCCAGACCACGATCTGCGACCGAATGCTCTGCGGTGTGCAGGACAGCTTCACGGAAGCTGAAATAACCCGCACAGTTGAAGGCGCGGTGTCCATGTTTCTTGCACGCTACAGCGCCTAGACGTTGTTGCGCCGGTTTCGCGTGAGGCGTGCAAGAGTGTTACACGATCTCGAAGATGCCCTCGATTTCGACGGCCACTCCCAAGGGCAGGGACGGCGCACCGACTGCGGCCCGCGCATGGCGTCCGGCTTCGCCGAAAACAGCCACCATCAGGTCAGAGCAGCCATTCACGACTTTGGGCTGGTCCGTGAAATCCCCTGTACAATTGACGAAGCCCGTCAGTTTGACGACGCGTTTGACGCGGGTCAGATCCCCCCCGCAAGCGGCGCGCAGCTGCGCGATCAGCGCAAGCCCACAAGCGCGCGCTGCTGCGACACCCGTTTCCAGCTCCATATCCTGACCGAGCTTGCCACAAATCAACCCATCGCTTCCGGAACTGATCTGGCCAGAAATGAAGACCAGCGATCCAGTCTGCACGAAGGGAACGTAATTCGCGGCCGGAGCCGGCGCCTCGGGCAGGGTCAGCCCGAGAGAGGTCAGGCGCTCTTCGATCATGTTGGGCATGTCAGGAATCCTCTTCTTGTCGGGGCTGTTGGCTTGGCTCAGGGCTGCGCATAGATTTGCGCAACCCGGCCGATTGCGGCCTCGGGCGACATCTCTTCGCTGTCGCCTGTACGTCGCGATGTCAGTTCAACGACGCCCTTGTCCAATCCGCGTGGCCCGACAGTGATGCGCCAGGGCAGGCCGATCAGGTCCATGGTGGCGAATTTCGCGCCTGCGCGCTCGTTGCGGTCATCATAAAGCGGCTCAAGCCCGCGTGCCACAAGTGCCGAATAAAGTCTTTCGCAGGCAGTATCAGCGGTCGAGTCGCCCTGCTTGAGATTGACAATCCCGCAATGGAACGGGGTCACGCCTTCGGGCCAGATGATGCCCTTGTCATCATGGCTGGCCTCGATGATCGCACCCAGCAGGCGCGACACGCCAATGCCGTGGCTGCCCATATGCACCGGTGTTCGGGTCCCGTCGGGGCCTGCGACTGTGGCGCCCATGGCTTCGGAATATTTGGTGCCGAAATAAAAGATCTGGCCGACTTCGATCCCGCGTGCCGAACGGCGCCGGGCTTCGGGGACTTGCGCGTGGAACAGGGCCTCGTCATGGGTTTCATCTGTGCGGGCGTAGCGCGAGGTGAATTCTTCGAGCACTGCCCGACATTGCGTCACAGAGTCATAGTCCACCGCGCGATCCCCGAATTTCAGATCGGTGATCTCACTGTCATAGAACACTTCCGATTCGCCCGTATCGGCGAGAACCAGGAATTCATGCGTGTCATCGCCGCCGATCGGTCCGCTATCTGCGCGCATGGGGATGGCCTGCAGGCCCATGCGCTCATAGCTGCGCAGATAGCTGACCAGGTGACGGTTATAGGCGTGCAGCGCCGCGTCCTTGTCGATGTCGAAATTATAGCCATCCTTCATCAGGAATTCGCGCCCACGCATCACGCCGAAACGGGGGCGGATCTCGTCGCGGAATTTCCATTGGATATGATAGAGCGTCAGGGGCAGGTCCTTGTAGCTGCTGACATGGGCGCGGAAGATATCAGTGATCAGCTCTTCATTGGTCGGGCCATAGAGCATGTCGCGGTCATGGCGGTCCTTGATGCGCAACATTTCCTGACCATAATCGTCATATCGTCCGCTTTCGCGCCACAGATCGGCGGATTGCAGCGTGGGCATGAGCATCGGGATATGGCCTGCGCGGATTTGCTCTTCATGGACAATGTGTTCGATCCGGCGCAGGACCTTATAGCCCATGGGCAGCCAGGAATAGATGCCGGCGCTGGCCTGTTTGATCATGCCTGCGCGCAGCATCAGACGATGGCTGACGATCTGAGCGTCCGATGGTGTTTCTTTGAGAACCGGCAGGAAGTAGCGGGTCAAGCGCATAGGTCAGCCTTTGTCTGAGGGGCATGTCCTGCAGGGTTTAGGCGAGGTTGAACACAGGGGCAAGGCTGCGTCGGGGGGTAAGGTGCGTGCTCAGCACGCACCCTACGGCGGCCAATGCTGACGCGACACAAAAAAAGGGCGCATCGACAGATGCGCCCTCTCATCCCATCCCATCTGTGGGATCGTCACTCTTGCTGGCCCATGAACATCAGCAGGAACTGGAACATGTTGAGGAAGCTGATATAGAGCGACAGCGCCCCGTCCACAGCGGCCTTGTCAAGCCATTCCTGATCCCCAGCCGCAGCATGTGCCACATATTCCGACTTGATGGTCTGAGTGTAGAACGCAGTCAGACCAGCGAAGATCAGAATACCTATTGCCGAAATGGCAAACATCATGGCAGGCGATTGCAGGAAGATATTGATGACCATGGCAACGATCAGACCGATCACACCCATGATCAGGAACGTGCCCATGCCAGACAGGTCTTTTTTCGTAGTGTAGCCATAGAGGCTGAGCCCGGCAAAGGCGATTGCAGTCACGAAGAAGGTCTGCACGATGGAAAAGCTGGTGAAGACCAGAAAGATCGAGCTGAGCGACAGACCGATGGCCGAGGCAAAGACAAAGAAGCCCAGCTGTACGCCAGCGGCCGACGCGCGGCGCATCAGGGCACCCCAACCGAACAGGATGAAGGCCAGCGGCGCGAACATGATCACCCAGCGCAGTGGCGACAGGTAAATGGTCGCCCCGAACTGATTGAGCATCGTGCCATTGCCCAGTTGCGCAACTGCAGCGCTTGGGTCAGTGGTCGTGGTCAGCCCTGATATCGCCCAGGCTGCAGCAGCTGTGATTACCATGCCAACTGACATGGTGCCATAGACCTTGTTCATATGGGCGCGAAGGCCCGCATCAATCTGCGCGGCGCGGGTGCTGCTGGTGCTCTGCGCGCGCAGGGTGTTGTACTCTGCCATCTATACCTCCGTAATGATCGACCTGTTGCAGGCACCTGCAACCGATTGACAGTAATATCGTCAAGTATGGTCAGTGTTTCAAGGATTTCTCGACTCAAATACACAGGATGTGATCGCGTCGAAGGAAAACCCTATCAGATTGCCTCCGGATTAAGATCAATGACAATCTTGCCGGTCGATTTGCGGTCGCGCAGCAAGGCGAACCCTTCATCCACGCGGTCAAGGGGCAGGACATGGCTGATATGGGGCGCGATGCGCCCCTGGGAGTACCACGCCAAAAGCGTCGACAGTGAGTCAGTCAGTCTGGCGGGGTCGAATGTCAGATAGCCACCCCAATAGAGCCCGATCACTGTCAGGTTCTTGACCAGCAGAATATTTGCCGGGATTTGCGGTACTTTGCCACCGGCGAAACCAATCGCAAGAAACCGGCCTTCGGGCTTGAGCGCGCGCAATGCAGGGGTCGCCAGCGGTTCGCCAATCGCGTCATAGACAACATCGATCCCGCCCAATGCGCGCAGATCAGCGCGCAGGTCAGCAGTGTCGCTGTCGAGGCAGATATCCGCACCCTTCGCGCGGGCGATCTCGAGCTTCTCGGCACCGCGCGCGACTGCGATGACCCGCGCGCCCATCGCCTTGCCGATTTCGACAGCGGTCAGCCCGACACCACCTGCTGCCCCGAGCACAAGCAGAGTTTCACCAGGTTGCAGCTTGGCGCGATGTTCCAGCGCGAGATGCGAGGTGCCGTAGGCGATCTGAAACCCGGCGGCATCGACAAATGACATGTCTTCTGGCAGGGCGACGCAGCGGTTGGCCGCGCAGACCGCCTGTTGTGCCAACCCGCCCAGCCCCGGAAATGCGGCGATCCGTTGCCCCTTGCGGAAGCCAGTTACATTCGTCCCGAGCGCAGTAATGACACCTGCGACTTCCATTCCGAGCGTGCAGGGCAGATCGGGTCGTTCCTGATACTTTCCGCGCTGCATCAGGAGGTCGGCGAAATTCAGCCCACAGGCAGATACAGAGATGCGCACATCATCTGGCCCAGGTTCGGGAGGGGGTATGTCCTGCATTGAAGGCGGGGTGTCGAAGTCTGATAGAACAAGGGCGCGCATGGTGTAACCTACTGGGTTATGCAATGTACAGTGTCCTGCGATTTACTGGACGCAAGATGTGCCAAATGCAAGCTGTTGCGCATTGCGAATTTCATCTCTGAGTTGATTGCATTATGCAATGCAAAACGCAACCGTCCGCCGCCGGGTCTCGGATGCATTGTTTTTCCAGTGCATTGGACAACCACAGCTCTGCACAAGGGGTCACAAGATAGGGCTCCATCAGGTCATCAAACATCTTCAAGTTGCATAGAGCGCAACGGAAGACTATCTTGAACGGAAATAGCGAGCACCCGCCAAACGCGTGGTGAAAAGTAGGATGAGTTCGTGAGTCACATTGTAGATATACATGTCGGGCAGAAAATTCGTCATCGACGCTGGCTGGTCGGGATGACGCAGCAGCAGCTCGCGGATGTCGTGGGCATCAAGTTTCAACAAATCCAGAAATACGAGACGGGTGCCAACCGGGTTTCAGCATCCCGGCTCTGGGATATTTCGCGCGCCCTCGATGTGAAGCCGAGCTATTTTTTCGAGGGTCTCGCGGAAGATGACGGCGTAGAGGCCGAGACCGAGAGCCTGTTTTCCAAGAAGGAAACGCTTGAACTGTTGCGGACCTATTATGCGATCCCGGAAAGTCAGCGAAAACGTCTTTTTGAACTTGCGCGAGTTCTCGGGCAAGCGGCCTGAAAACTGCCCGCGACCAAGTGCGGTTTTTTCCGTCAGACAAGTTCTTGCGGTCGGGCGGTGACCCCATTACGAAGCAGCTGATCTTCGCTTTAACAGAGGCCAGAAATGGACCGCCATGCTCTTGCGCAACATGATCGCAGGGATCTGTTAAGCCTGATCGCGGATTTGTCTGAAATTGCTGGAAAAACTGCTCTTGCGTGGTTTCGCCACCCCTTGCTGACGACAGACAACAAATGCCCGGACGGGTTTGATCCTGTCACACAGGCGGATCGCGCAGCCGAAACTGCCTTGCGGGCGCATCTCTCAAAGCTCCGCCCGCAGGATTCGATTCTCGGCGAGGAGTTCGGCGCTCAGCCGGGCGAGTCCGGGCTGACCTGGATTATTGATCCGATCGACGGCACACGTGGATTTCTTGCTGGCACGCCCTGCTGGGGCGTTCTGATCGCGCTGGCAGATGCACAGGGGCCTTTCCTCGGGGTGATTGATCAACCCTATATCCGTGAGCGGTTCCTGGGCGGCTTGGGTCATGCCTATGTCGACGGGCCGCTGGGAAAACGAGAGCTGGCAACGCGCGGCACAGACAATCTGAGCAATGCGATCCTGTTCACGACCTTTCCCGAGATTGGCACTGCTGCCGAGCGAGCCGCGTTTGTGCGTGTCGCAGAGCAGGTCAAACTCACGCGGTATGGCATGGATTGCTACGCCTATGCACTTCTTGCCGCCGGCCATGTTGATCTGGTGATCGAGGCCGGTCTGAACCCGTATGACATCGCAGCGCCCATCGCTGTGATCGAAGCGGCAGGTGGGCTTGTAACCGACTGGCAAGGCGGGCGCGTGGGCGATAGCGGTCAGGTCATCGCTGCCGCCAATCCCGAATTGCACGCCCACGCCCTGAACGCCTTGAGTGGTGACTAACTGCGCGTTCGCGGTGGCGCGTGGTGGGTAAGGTGCGTGCTGCAGCACGCACCCTACGGCAGGGATGGCACTTTCTGCACCTGTTGGCCGATCTCGGCAATCGCCTGCCCAACGAGTTTCAGACAGTCGGGCGTCGAAAACCTGTGATCGGCCCCTTTCACCAGTGTCAGGCGCATATCTGGACAATCTGCATGCTCCAGCAGATGCAGCGGCACAGATGTTGCAACGGCCTCATCGCGCGTCCCTTGAAGAAGTCGCACAGGGAAAGGCAGCGTCAAGGGTGCCCGCAAAACCAGCTGGTTACGCCCGTCCTCGAACAAGCGCTGCGTCAGAATATACGGGCGGTCATCATAGCTGTTGGCAACGGCCACCTGGCCTTTGACTGATATCGCTTCGCGTTGCGCCTCTGTCAGCCCCGGCCACATGCTGTCTTCCGTGAAATCCGGCGCGGCCGCTATCCCGACCAGTCCCGCCACACGCTCGGGGACCCGCCGCGCGAGCATGAGCGCGATCCAGCCGCCCATAGAGGATCCGACAAGGATCTGTGGCCCCAGCGTGAGCGCGGTGACAGCGTGATATGCGTCTTCTGCCCAGTCGCCGATGCATCCGTCTTCAAACTTGCCCGAACTTTCGCCATGACCGGAATAGTCGAAGCGCAGAAAGGTACGGCCATTGCTGCGTGCCCAGTCTTCCAGCCAGACGGCTTTCGTGCCGGACATATCCGACATGAACCCGCCCAGAAAGACGACTCCAGGCCCGCTGCCGTCGGTCCGGTGATAGGCAAGCCTGCGGCCTTGCGCTGTCTCAATCTGATCTGGCATCGCCCAGTTCCTTCAATCCATATGCTGTGAACGCCCCGGCTGCCGCCATCAGCGTGAATAAGATGAGCGTCGTACCTGCCCCGAACAGAGCCGCTATCGCACCGAAACTTCCGCTCGCCAGCAGGATAATGCCGATGGCGGTATTGGCAATCGCTGTGTAGATCGCGCGCAGGTCAGGGCCCACCATATCAACCAGATAGGTGGATCGCCCCAACCGCACGCCTTGATGGGCGATCATCAGGATGAAAAGTGCCAGCGGCATGGCCCAGAGTGTTGCTGCCAATCCCAGAGCCGAGAAGAGCAGCGTAAGCAGCATTGCGAAGGCCCCGGCCAGTCCGGTCAGGATCAGCACTTTCCGCGAGGAGCGGTCGGCAAGTCTGCCCCAGACATAGCTCGACACCAGCGCCGCAAGGCTTGATGCCAGCACCAGCGCCCCCAGCCCCGCGAGCGCGGTCCCACTCTCACCAGAGGCAAGGACCACCAGATAGGGTGGGGCCAGTGCTGTCGCGGTCAGCAGGCCGCGCGCGATCACGAAGCGCGCAAGTTGACGATCCTCGCGCAGGTAGCGCAGATTGGCGATGGCTTCTGAAAAACTGTTTTTGCCGCCTTCAGTCGCACCGTGCACTTCGTTCAGACCTGCGAAAACCGCCCCGGCCATGAACCAGCCCGAGGCAGCGATGGCAAGCGCGGCTGTGACAAGAACGGCCCGGTTCTCGGTGAAGAAAATGAGCAGCACTGCAAAGCCGAGGATCACCAGCGCCGACAAGCTGCCCGCCAAACCTGTCACTGTGCCGCGCTGGCCCTTGTCGATTGTTTTGCCCAGGACATCCTTGTATGCGACTGACGCCACAGAGCGCGACAGCGCCAGGACAGCCAGCCCGGCAAGGATCACAGCACCTGCCAAAGCCCCTTGCAGGCTCAGAGCTGCGATGCATATGATCGCAGCCCCTAGCCCTTGCCCAAATGCTGCGGCGGCCCAGGCATATTTGCGCTGTGGCAGCGCCCGAATGCGTGCGGCCGTGAAGAGTTGTGGCAGAAGCGAGCCCGCCTCGCGAATCGGCACCAGCAGCCCGACAAAGGCTGCCGGGGCCCCGAGATGGGTCATAAGCCATGCGAGAACCAGTTTCGGGTCAACAAGCCCGTCTGCCGATTTGCTCAACCCCAGAGACACGGCATGGCGCAGGAAGTTCTGCGGCTGTGCCCGGCAGGCGCTTTCCGGGATATCGCGGCAGGAGCGCCCGTCATCATCGGCAGCCAGGGCGTGATAGGCGATTGTGACCGCGTCGCGTCGGGTCATCCTGTGTCTCCTGCAGTACGGGCCTTTTGCCGGGCTTCGGCTTGACTTTCGCCCATAGCCCCGCGATTGACACGGTCTGTGATAACCCGCAACCGGGCGTTCCGTGGGCGCCAAAATGACGAGGACCGGCCAATGGCCAAGATTTCCCTGACTTTTCCCGATGGCAATCATCGCGACTATGACGCGGGCGTGACCCCTGCGCAAGTCGCCGAGAGTATTGCCCCTTCTTTGGCAAAGCGTGCGATTTCCGCCAGTGTGAATGGCGCGCATTTCGACATGCAATGGCCGATCCTCTCCGATGCCAGCATCGCCATTCACACAATGCAGGATGACGATCAGGCGCTGGAACTGATCCGCCACGATCTGGCGCATATCATGGCCCGCGCAGTCCAGGAAATCTGGCCGGATGTGAAAGTCACGATTGGCCCGGTGCGTGACAAGGGCTGGTTCTATGACTTTGACCGCGCCGAGCCTTTCGTCCCCGAAGATCTGGCCCTGATCGAAGCGAGGATGCGCCAGATCATCGAAGCCCGCCAGCCTGTGTCCACGGAAGTCTGGGACCGTGCCCGCGCGATTGCGCATTATGAGGCGGCAGGCGAGCCTTTCAAGATCGAGCTGATCAACCGCATCCCCGAGGGCGAGGATCTGCGGATGTATTGGCATGGAGACTGGCAGGATCTGTGCCGTGGCCCGCATCTGCAAAACACAGGCCAAGTGCCGGTCGACGCGTTCAAGCTGATGTCAATTGCCGGGGCCTATTGGCTGGGCGACAACACGCGGCCGCAATTGCAGCGCATTTATGGGGTGGCCTTCAAGGACCGCAAGGCGCTCAAGGCGCATCTGACAATGCTGGAAGAAGCCGCCAAGCGCGACCATCGCAAACTGGGGCGCGAGATGGACCTGTTTCACATGCAGGAAGAAGCGCCGGGGCAGGTCTTCTGGCATGCGAATGGCTGGTCGATCTATACCAGCCTGCAGGATTACATGCGCCGTCAGCAGCGGCGGGGCGGCTATATCGAGGTCAACACACCGCAAGTGGTTGATCGCAAGCTCTGGGAAGCCTCGGGGCATTGGGAGAAATATCAGGACAACATGTTCATCGTCGAAGTGGACGAAGAGCATGCGCGCGAGAAGGCAGTGAATGCGCTGAAACCGATGAACTGCCCTTGCCATGTGCAGATTTTCAATGTCGGGCTGAAGTCCTACCGCGATCTGCCCCTGCGTATGGCCGAATTCGGGTCCTGCAACCGCTACGAGCCCTCGGGCGCGTTGCATGGGATCATGCGGGTGCGCGGCTTCACGCAGGATGATGCGCATATCTTCTGCACTGAGGATCAGATCGAATCCGAGACCAAGCGCTTTATCGAATTCCTGTCCGGCATCTATCGCGATCTGGGCTTCGAGAGCTTCCGCGTGAAATTCTCGGACCGCCCCGAGACACGCGCGGGCGCAGATGAGGTCTGGGACAAATCCGAGCATGCCTTGCGCGCTGCAACCGAGGCGGCCGGCTATGCTTACGAAGAAAACCCGGGCGAAGGTGCTTTTTATGGGCCAAAGCTGGAATTCGTGCTCACCGATGCGATTGGGCGCGACTGGCAATGCGGCACGCTACAGGTGGATTTCGTCCTGCCCGAGCGGTTGGATGCTGTCTATATCGGTGCCGATGGGGCCAAGCACCGCCCTGTCATGCTGCATCGGGCTGTGCTTGGCAGTTTCGAGCGTTTCATCGGCATCCTGATCGAGGAGCATGCAGGCAAGCTGCCCTTCTGGCTTGCGCCGCGTCAGGTTGTTGTGGCCTCGATCATTTCGGATGCGGATGCGTATTGCCGCGAGGTTCTGGCCAGTTTGCAGGCTGGGGGCATACGCGCCGAGCTTGATCTGCGAAACGAGAAGATCAATTACAAAGTTCGTGAGCATAGCCTTGGCAAGGTGCCCGTGATCCTTGCCATCGGCGCACGCGAGGTTGCAGAGCGCACGGTCTCGGTACGGCGTCTGGGGACACAAAAGACAGTGACAGAGCCGCTTGTGGCGCTGATTTCGCAGCTTTCTTCGGAGGCCACGCCACCTGATTTGCGGGGTTGAGTTGTTAGCGACCGTGTCAGGCTTAGCGTAGGGTGCGTGCTCTGCACGCACCCCGGACCAAGACAGGTGCGTGCAGAGCACGCACCCTACAAGAAAGCGAGGGCGCAGCCCTCGCTTTTTTCGCTCTTGTCGTGGCCGGATCAGTTGCGCAGCGCATCCGCAAGTTGCGCCAGAGCGTCCGCTTCCACGAAGCCACGGATCATCTCGGTTTCCATGACAAAAGTCGGGGTCCCCGTGATTTGAAGGCGCTGAGCCAGATCATGGTTCTCGGCGATTGCAGTCGAGACCGCTTCGCCTTCCATCTCGACAAGCACGACCTCGAAATCCAGTTCAAGCCCGACCGCCAGCACTTCAAGATAGTCTGGTGTGACAGCACCCTCATGCCGCATCATCGTGTCATTTGCCTGCGCATAGGCCTCTGCGCCCGCAAGGTTCAACACCGCCAAGGCAAACCTCGCTGCGAGTTCGGATTCCGGTCCCAGAATCGGGAATTCCTTCACAATCAGGCGGATGCCACCATCGTCCTGCAACAAGGTCGCAACTTCATGATGCGCACGCTGACAGAAGCCGCAGCGGTAATCGTTGAATTTGACCAGCGTGATATCACCGTCCAGATTGCCACCAACCCAGGAATGGCCATCATCGAACAGCGCCTCTGCATTCGCCGCCAGCATCGCCTGTTCCATACCGGCCTGTTCAGCAGCACTGCGCTGCTCATAGACTGCGACGGCTTCGAAGATCACTTCCGGGTTTTCCAGCAGATAGCTGCGCACTTGTGCGCCGAATGTATCATCGGCGACTGTCTCGACAGGATCAGCCACTGCAATTGTCTGCGCGGCCTCTGGCTCTGGCGCAGTCGCTGTACCGCTCTCACCGCCAGACGATGTCAGGACCAGCAAACCCAGTGCGGCTGCTGCGAAACAGATGCCGATCAGCGCTGTATCGCTGAGCTGAAGTGCCGCGCCGGTGGTTGTGTTGTCCGAGTCTCCTGCCATCTTTGCATTCCTGTGTTGTATCGGAGCGGTTGGGTGGTCCCGTCACGCGTCCTGTGCTGTCATCGCGAGGTGTGTTGCTTAAAACCTGCGCTGGGCGCGGAATCAACCCTTGCCAGCGCGGCAATTGTGCGCTTTCGGAAATGTGAGCGCTATTTTGTGCTGACGCCTGTGGGAAAGCGGTGTTCTGACAGTCGGGCCGACGATATCACTTTGTCACATCATCCGTACCCGGTATGAAAAAAACGACACATGAGGCAGAGCATGGCAGGGCAACTGACGCGACGGTTTCAGCTGTGTTACCTCTGCGCGGCCATGCTTGTAGCACTCTGCGTGACACCTGCGCTGGGCCAGTCATCACTGGGTGTGCAAGCGCGTCTGTTGCCGGAGAGTACAGTCCTGCGCAGCCGTGACGACGCGTTGTCGCTGCATCTGGCGCTCAGTCAGGCCGCACCGTTCCGCGTGCGCATGCTGGCCACGCCGCCGCGCCTTGTTCTCGATGTCAATACGCTGGACTGGACCGAGGCACCCCTTGGCACCGAGATGCCGCGTGGGGTGAGTGCTGTGCGCATGGGCCATCTGCCGGATGGCTGGGCGCGGATGGTTGTCGATCTGAACGCGCCGCTTGCGCTGCGTCAGTCTGAACAACGTGTCGACCCTGAGACAGGTCAGGCCGTGATCCAGCTCGATCTGAGGCGCGTGACGCTGGAAGAATTTGAGCAACGCGCGGGCGATGAAACGGCTTTCGCTGCCCGGACCAGCCCGGCATTGCTGAATCCCGATGCGGCGACCTTGCCCCGAACTCCCGATGCAAAGCGCAAACCACTTGTGATGCTGGATCCGGGCCATGGCGGGATTGATCCGGGTGCAGAGCGCGGGGGCGTGCGCGAGGCCGACATTGTGCTGGACTTCGCGCGCGAGCTGCGCGAGGTGCTGCTGCGGCGCGGTGTGTTCGATGTTGGCATGACCCGCAATGCAGATGTGTTCGTCTCGCTTGACGGGCGCATCCGGGCCGCGCGCGCAGCCGGGGCCGATCTGTTCCTGTCGCTGCATGCCGATACTGTGCCTGAAGGTATCGCCAGCGGCACAGTGATTTATCTGCTGGGCGATGAGGCAAGCGACGATTCTGCAGCCTATCTGGCCGAACGGCATGATCGTGCCGACATGCTTGCGGGCGTGGATCTGAGCCGCAACACGGACGATATCGCGCGTGTGCTGATGTCGGTCGCCTGGCAGGACACGGCCCCGCGCGCGAGTGCTCTGGCAGAGGCACTGATCGGCGGAATGGCAGAGGCCGGGCTGCGCCTGCATCGCCGCCCGGTGCAATCGGGGGCATTTACGGTTCTGCGCGCAGTCGATATGCCCTCTGCGCTGATCGAACTGGGCTTCATGTCCAGCCCGCGCGATCTGGCCAATCTGCAAGACCCTGTTTGGCGCCAGCGCATGGCCGAGGCGATTGCCGACGGTCTGGAGCAATGGCGCGAAAGTGATCTGGCGCAAGAAGCCTTGCGTCGGCAGTGACATGCTCTGCCCGATGCACTTGTCCTGCCTCTCGACAATCCTGTTCAATGCGGTCAAACGATCCTGATGACACCTGATCAGATCCCCGTTCGTGGCACGCTGTCCGCGCAAAAGCCTCTTGATGGTTTGACATGGTTGCGCGTGGGCGGACCGGCTGACTGGCTGTTTCAGCCTGCGGATCCGGAGGACCTGGCCAGCTTCCTGCAGGCCCTCGATCCTGCCGTTCCGGTTTTTCCCATGGGCGTCGGGTCGAATCTGATCGTGCGCGATGGCGGGATCCGCGCTGTGGTGATCCGGCTGGGGCGCGGGTTCAATGGGATCGAGACAGGCCCGGTTGTGACAGCAGGTGCCGCTGCGCTCGATGCTCATGTCGCGCGCAAGGCTGCCGAGGTCGGGCGCGATCTGACCTTTCTGCGCACGATCCCCGGTGCCATTGGTGGGGCCGTGCGGATGAATGCGGGCTGCTACGGGTCCTATGTGGCGGACCATCTGATCGACATTGACGTGTTGACCCGCCGGGGCGAACGCCGCACCTTGCCTGCGCAAGACCTGAAGCTGGCCTATCGTCATTCCGAATTGCCCGCTGACACTATTATCCTGAGTGCCCGTTTCCACGCCCCCGAAGGCGACCCGGCAGCGCTGCAGGCGCGGATGGAAACCCAGCTTGCCAAGCGCGACGAAACCCAGCCCACCAAAGAGCGCAGCGCCGGATCGACCTTTCGCAATCCGGCCGGCTTTTCCTCGACCGGGCAGCCGGATGACAGCCAGGAGCTGAAAGCCTGGAAAGTGATCGACGAGGCCGGTTTGCGCGGCGCGCAGCTGGGCGGGGCGCAGATGTCGCCGAAGCATCCCAATTTCCTGATCAACGCCGGTGGGGCCACGGCCACCGAACTGGAAGCCTTGGGTGAAGAAGTGCGAAAAAGAGTTTTGCAAGCGCGCGGGATTTCGCTACAGTGGGAAATCATGCGGATTGGTGAAAAATTGCCGGGCGCATCGGTGCCTGCATTGCAGGTCAGCGCAGAAGACTAAGAACAAGCCCGAAAAATTGGGCAAACAAGGGTCGTGTAGGCCCATAGGCAGTGGGAATGGGCATGTCGAGCAGGGCAGCCCCCCGGATATGTGTGCTGAAAGGTGGACTCTCGTCTGAACGCGAGGTGTCTCTCTCGTCAGGGCATGAGTGCGCGAAAGCGCTGCGGGTGGCAGAATATGAGGTGATCGAACTGGATGCGCGCGGCGATGTCGTGCAGTGTCTGGTCGAGATCGCGCCTGATATCGTCTTCAATGCCCTGCATGGCCGCTATGGTGAAGATGGCTGCATTCAGGGCATTCTTGAATGGCTGCGCATTCCATACACACATTCGGGCGTGCTGGCCTCGTCGCTTGCGATGGACAAGGAGCGCTCGAAAGCCGCCTTTCGGGTTGCGGGTCTGCCTGTGGTCGCGTCGCATCTGGCCGCTAAAGCCGATGTCATGGCCGCCCATGTCATGGCCCCGCCCTATGTCGTCAAACCCAATAATGAGGGCAGTTCGGTCGGCGTCTATCTGGTGCAGGAGGGGGCAAACGGCCCGCCAGTGCTGTCCGACGACATGCCGGACACCGTGATGATTGAGGCTTTCGCGCCGGGTCGCGAGCTGACGACGACAGTGGTGGGCGACCGCGCGCTGACCGTGACCGATATCCTGACCGGTGGCTGGTATGATTATGACGCGAAGTACCAGCCCGGCGGGTCGCGCCATGTGCTGCCTGCTGACATTCCGTCCGACATCCATGACGCCTGCCTGCAGATGGCCCTGCAGGCGCATCAGGTGTTGGGCTGCCGTGGCGTCTCGCGCACGGATTTCCGCTGGGATGAAAGCCGGGGTCTGGACGGGCTGATTATTCTGGAACTGAACACCCAGCCCGGGATGACACCGACCTCGCTGGTGCCGGAACAGGCGGCGCATTGCGGGATCAGTTTTTCCGATCTGTGTCGCTGGATCGTGGAGGATGCCTCATGCGACCGCTAGATCCGCAGGACCGCGATGCACCGCTTTCAGTCTTCGCTGATCCGCAAGGGTTCTGGGACCATCTCGGATCGGCGCGGGCCGAGGAATATGCACAGGAAGAAATCCTGCCGATCACAGCAGTGCCGACTCCCCGCGCACAGGACCCCGAGCCCGCTTCCATTGCTCCGAGTGCCGTCGCGCGTGATGACATCTATACAGAGCGGCTGGAGGACACTCTGCAGCCCCTCGACGTGGCGCAAGTTGTCCTTTCCGCAGGAAATAGCACTGCGGCGAGTGTTTCCGCTCTCGCCACTGCACAGATCCCGGATGCAGGTTTTGCCATGGCGGCAGACCCGGCACCCCGTCCCGATGACCACAGGCGCCCGCGGCGCACGCGGCTTGCGGATGGACGCCTGAGCTATCGCTTGCAGCGTATCTGGCTGACCCCGCTCTATCGCGCGCTGTTGAAATTCGGATTGCCTGCCGTGGCGGTCCTTGCGGGTATCGCGGTCTATTTCTCGGATGAAGCCAATCGCCAGACTGTGCTCGCAGCTTATGATACGGCCTATTCAGCCTTTGTCGACCGGCCCGAATTCATGGTCACGACTGTGCGCTGGCCCGATGTGGCCCCGGAACTTGATGCCGCCTTGCAGGACCGCCTGAACCTTGATCTGCCCCAGTCGTCCTTCCGCCTTGATCTTGATGCGCTGCGCCTCGAAGTAGAGGCGCTTGACTGGGTGCGCTCTGCCGATCTGCGCTTGCTGTCCGACGGGGTGCTTGCGGTCAGCCTGATCGAGCGTGTACCTGCAATCCTGTGGCGCTCGGAATCAGGGCTTGAACTGCTTGATGATGAAGGCATCCGCGTGGCGCTGGTGACCAATCGCGCTGTGCGTTCTGATCTGCCGCTGATCGCCGGGGCAGGGGCCGCCGAGCATATCCGCGAGGCGCTTGATCTCTTCGAGGCTGCAACCCCGTTGGGCCCGCGTGTGCGTGGACTGGTCCGCGTCGGCGAACGGCGCTGGGATGTGGTACTGGACCGCGATCAGCGAATCCGCTTGCCCGAAACAGGCGCGCTGGCGGCGCTTGAGCGCGTCATGGCGCTTGAGCAGGCGCAGGACCTTCTGACGCGCGATCTGCTGGTGGCGGATCTGCGCAACCCATCGCGCCCGGTGCTGCAGATCAGTCCCAGCGCCATGGAGACGCTCAAAGACATCAGATCACAAAGCTCGGAGGCTCGTTAATGATGTTCGATCCCTATGCGTCGCAACGCGCCATGCGGCAGATGCGTCGGGCTGCCATGCAGCGCGGTGTCATCGCAGCCGTCGATATCGGAACCTACAAGATCGCGGCAGTGGTGCTGAAACTGGACCCTGGTCTGGACGGCGAAGGGTTTGGGGCCGGGATCGGCAAGATGGCTGGTCAGGCCGGATTTCGCGTGATCGGCGCAGGGACCACGCGGTCCAGCGGTGTCCGCTATGGTGAAATCTCGGCCATGGCAGAAACCGAGCGCGCTGTACGCACCGCGTTGCAGGTTGCGCAGAAAATGGCGCAGACGCGGGTTGATCACGTCATGGTCTGCCTCTCGGGTGGCAATCCGCGGTCTTATGGCCTGGGCGGCGAGATCAGGATCGAGGATGGTGTCGTTGTCGAAAACGACATTGCCCGCGTGATGGCCGCCTGCGAGATGCCGGATTTCGGGGCAGGGCGCGATGTGCTGCATGCGCAACCTATCAATTTCGCGCTCGATCATCGCTCTGGTCTGTCTGATCCGCGCGGCCAGTCCGGGCGCGATCTGGCCTGCGACATGCATCTGGTGACGGTCGATACCAGTCTGGTCCAGAATATCTGCAACATCCTGAAGCGCTGCGATGTCGAACTGGCCGGCATTGTGTCTAGCGCCTATGCCTCGGGCATGTCGGCACTGGTCGAAGACGAACAGGAACTGGGCGCGGCCTGTGTCGATCTGGGGGCAGGCACGTCGAGCGTGTCGATCTTCATCAAGAAACACATGATATACGCCGATTGCGTCCGTATGGGCGGCGGCCATGTGACCTCGGATATCTCGAAGGGGCTGCAGATCGATTTCGCCACAGCCGAGCGCATCAAGACAGTGCATGGCGGGGTGCAGGCGACGTCGATGGATGATCGCGATCTGATCGAGCTGACCGGGGATAGCGGCGATTGGGACAAGGACCGGCGCACAGTCAGCCGCGCAGAGTTGATCGGGATCATGCGCCCGCGCATCGAAGAAATCCTCGAAGAGGTCCGCGCCCGGCTTGATGCTGCGGGCTTCAGCCATCTGCCCAGTCAACAGGTCGTGCTGACAGGGGGCGCGGCGCTTGTGCCGGGGCTCGATGGGCTTGCTGCGCGGATTTTCGGCCAGCAAGTGCGCCTTGGTCGCCCGGTGCGTGTGCGCGGCTTGCCGCAGGCGGCCTCTGGTCAGGCGTTTTCAAGTGTTGTGGGGCTCAGTTTGCTGGCAACCCATCCGCAGGATGAGTGGTGGGATTTCGAACTGCCTGTCGATCATTTTGCTGCGCGGCCCTTCAAGCGCGCTGTGAAATGGTTCAAAGACAACTGGTAACCGCAAAATCGGGGTAGGCTGCCGAAACTCGGCAGAAAACCGCAGAAAATTCGCCACATTTGGTAGTCTATTTCCAATTTCTTGGTGACGTTTTGCACAAAGCACTGTAGCTTCAAGGAAAACAGGCAGTCGCAATGGTCCCTGGGGGGCGTATGACAGTAAAAAGAGGCGGAGTAGCAAAATGGCGTTGAATTTTTCTGAATCCTCCAGTGACACGGAACTGTCGCCCCGGATCACTGTGTTCGGTGTTGGCGGTGCAGGCGGGAATGCCGTCAACAACATGATCGAAAAGCAACTCGAAGGCGTCGAGTTTGTCGTGGCCAACACAGATGCGCAGGCGCTGCAACAAAGTCGTGCGGCCGGGCGCATCCAGATGGGTGTGAAGATCACCGAAGGTCTGGGCGCGGGCGCGCGGCCTTCGGTCGGGTCGGCAGCGGCTGAAGAAACCATCGAAGAGATCATTGATCACCTTGCAGGGTCGCATATGTGCTTCATCACCGGCGGCATGGGTGGTGGCACCGGGACAGGCGCGGCACCGATCATCGCACAGGCCGCTCGCGAGCTTGGTGTTCTGACTGTTGGTGTGGTGACCAAGCCGTTCCAGTTCGAAGGCAACAAGCGCATGCGCCAGGCCGAAGACGGGATCGAGGCGCTGCAAAAAGTGGTTGATACACTGATTATCATCCCCAACCAGAACCTGTTCCGTCTGGCAAATGAGCGCACGACTTTCACTGAAGCCTTCGCAATGGCTGATGATGTGCTTTATCAGGGCGTCAAGGGTGTGACTGATCTGATGGTCCGCCCCGGCCTGATCAACCTCGATTTCGCCGATGTGCGCGCGGTCATGGACGAGATGGGCAAGGCCATGATGGGCACGGGCGAGGCCGAAGGCGAAGATCGCGCGATCCACGCGGCTGAGAAGGCGATCGCCAACCCGCTTCTGGACGAAATCAGCCTTCATGGCGCGCGGGGCGTGTTGATCAATATCACTGGTGGCTATGACCTGACCCTGTTCGAGCTGGACGAGGCGGCGAACCGGATTCGCGAAAAAGTCGATCCCGATGCGAATATCATCGTCGGCTCGACACTTGATCCGGCAATGGAAGGCGTGCTGCGCGTTTCAGTAGTGGCAACCGGGATCGACGTGCGCGAAGAAAAAGCCGAAGGTGAAGACTTCCCGCGTCGCAGTTTTTCCGAGCCTGTACGCGCGCCGCTGCCGGAAAAACCGGCGGCGCGTCAGTCTTCGGAACCAATGCGCGCGCCAGAGCCTGCGCGCATGCCCGAAGCGGTGCCAGCCGAGCCTGTTGTACAGGAAACGCGTTTCGAACCCGCCCAGCAGAACCTGTTTGCCGAGCCCGCGCAGCGACCAGCCGCAGCGATGTCTGCACGGCCAGTCGGTCGGGCAGAGCCCTCGGCAACATCGGGTTACAGTGCCGAACCCGGCGATCAGTTCGACATAGATTCTGTTCTGGCTGAACAGATGGCCCATCAGACCCCGGCCCCCAGTGCAGAAGGCGCCGGGAATTTCACGGCACCGCGTCGTCAGTCCCCCGGAACCCCATCACGCGAAACGCTGGAACGCTTGCAGCGCGCTGTTCAGAAAGCGCCTGAATACAGCGGCCGCGGGACGCGGGCTGTCGCACAACCGAGCGTAGAGCCGCGTGATGCGGATAAAGGGTCGCGCTTTGGCATCGGCTCGCTGATCAGCCGCATGTCCGGTCATGGTGGCGAAGCGCAGGCTCATGCGCAGCCGCGTCGGGCTGCGCCGCCTGTGTCGCATTATGAAGAAGACCCGGGCGCGACACCTTCGGAAGAGCGGATCGAGATTCCGGCCTTCTTGCGGCGTCAGGCGAACTGACGACTGCGTCAGCAGCGCTCAACGCAAAAAGCCGACCCGCTCGGGTCGGCTTTCATATATCGTCTGCAGGGAACTGGTTGCGGTAGCTTCAGCGTCTGTCCTGATATTTCTGCCAGACCCAGAGCAGAGCCAGTGCACCCAAAAGCGAGATCACGAAAGCCCCGATCCAGCCTGCCGAGGTCATCAGAAAGCGAAATCCCAGCCCTCCGACCAGCGCGCCAAGCACACCGATCACCATTGCTGTGGGTAGGTCGGTATTCATCCGCATCAGACGTGTCGCCACCACACCCGCCAAGGCCCCCACGACGATCAGCAAGACCAGTGGCATAGCTCAGACTCCGGTCTCGAGCGCGATCTGCGCGGCCGATTTGCGACCGCGTTCGGTCGCCGATTTCAGCTGCCCGCAGGCGGCCATGATATCCTCGCCGCGCGGGGTCCGGATCGGTGAGGCGTAACCCGCCTTGTGGACGATATCTGCAAAGGCCTCGATCCGCGCCCAATCTGACCGCTGATACGGCGCGCCGGGCCATTCGTTGAACGGGATAAGATTGATCTTGGCCGGGATGCCTGCGATCAACTTGACCAACCGCCGCGCATCCGCGTTGCTGTCATTCACGTCCTTGAGCATGACATATTCGAACGTGATGCGTTCGGAGTTCGACAGGCGGGGGTATTCCCGCAGCGCGTCAAGCAGCGTCTGGATGTTCCACCGCTTGTTGATCGGAACCAGCTTGTCGCGCACTTCATCCGTGGTGGCGTGGAAGCTGACAGCGAGGAGACACCCGATTTCCTGCGCCGTCCGCGCGATTTCCGGCACCACACCTGACGTGGACAGCGTGATCCGGCGGCGCGAGATCGACAGCCCTTCGCCATCCATCACGACTTTCATCGCGTCGCGCACATTGTCGAAATTATAAAGCGGCTCCCCCATTCCCATCAGCACAACATTGCTGACCAGCCGGGTTTCGTCTTTCGGCGCGCCGGGCTGTGGCCATTCGCCCAGATCATCGCGGGCGACCAGCACTTGCCCGACAATTTCAGAAGCGGTCAGGTTGCGAACCAGCTTCTGCGTGCCGGTGTGGCAAAATGAGCATGTCAATGTGCAGCCAACTTGCGAAGAGATGCACAGCGTGCCGCGATTTTCTTCAGGAATATAAACCGCTTCGACCTCATGCCCGCCCGCGATGCGCAGCAGATATTTGCGGGTTCCATCCTCTGAAATCTGCCGTGTGACGATCTCTGGCCGCGCGATCTCGAAATGCTGGACGAGATCAGCGCGATAGGCTTTCGCCAGATTGGTCATGAGCGCGAAATCCTGCACGCCCCAATGATAAATCCACTGCCATATCTGGCCCACGCGCATTTTCGCCTGCCGCTCTGGCGTGCCATGGGCGACCAGAATATCCGCCAGTTGCGCGCGCGTCAGGCCGACAAGGTTCAGCTTGCCGCCTTCGGGCAGTTTGCGCGGGATCGTCAGCACGTCCTGCGTGATGGGGGCAGTGGTCGACATCGGGGCCTCGGGCACAGTCATGGGTTGCAGAGCATATAGCAAGTGTTGGGCGTGATTTACAGTATGTGTGCCGGTAAAAGCCGTTCAGGCCAACCAATCGCGGAACCCGTGGATCACTTGCGCATAAGTCTGGCGCTTGAACGGGACGATCGCGCCAAGCATCTCATCGGCGGAAATCCAGCGCCATTCGGAAAATTCCGGATGTGCCGTCGTGAGATTGATCTGATCATCCGCCCCCAGATAGCGCATCAGGAACCAGCGTTGCTTCTGTCCCCGAAACTGCCCGCCCCAGATCTTGGGCACCATGTCCACCGGCAGATCATAGGTCAGCCAATCAGCGGTCTCTGCCAGCGGCGCGACCAGAGCGGGCGTGACCGAGATTTCTTCTTCCAACTCGCGCAGGGCCGCCAAGCCGGGGTTTTCGCCCGGATCTATCCCGCCCTGTGGCATCTGCCAGGCCGGTGTCGGGCTGTCGATACGCTGGGCCGCGAAGATCAACCCAGACGGGTTGATCATCATGATGCCGACACAAGGGCGGTAGGGCAGGGTGGCCGCGTGTTCCAGAGTCATCACCGCCCGTTCAGGGCCAGAAGACCCCGCAGAATGTCGAGCGCATAGGCCAGCTGGTAATCTTCTTCGCGCAGCTTGGCCACGTCTTCGGCCGCGCGGCGCTCTTCTTCCATCTGACGCCGCTCGTCTTCGGACATGTCGCGATTCTCGATACGGCCGCGCAGGTCATTTTCAGAACGGCCTGGGCGCGGCTCGACCTCGTCTTCAGCAACTGGGGCGCGGCGGGGCTGCTCGACGACGATATCAGGCGACACCCCCAAGGCCTGGATCGACCGGCCCGAAGGCGTGTAATAGAGCGATGTGGTCAACCGGATGGCCCCATCTCCGCGCAGTGGCATGACTGTCTGCACCGAGCCTTTGCCAAAGCTGCGTGTGCCGACAACGATAGCGCGCTGGTGGTCTTGCAACGCCCCCGCCACAATCTCTGATGCTGAAGCGGACCCGCCATTGATCAGGACCACCAGCGGACGGCCTTCGATCAAATCACCCGGTTGTGCGTTGAACCGCTCGCCCGAGCCCTCGTCGCGCCCCCTCGTCGAGACAATCTCGCCCTGTTCCAGAAACGCATCGCTGACGCGTATCGCTTGTGTCAGCAGCCCGCCGGGATTGTTGCGCAAATCAAGCACGACACCGCCCATCTGCTCGATGCCGCCCAGATCTTCGATCGCGTCGTTCAGGGCTTCGCGCATCGACGGGAAAGTCTGTTCGTTGAACGTGGTCAGGCGCAGGACAATATTGTCCCCTTCGATCCGTGTGCGCACGGCCTGCAACCGGATCGTGTCGCGGATGATCGACAGGTCGAACGGTTCCGAATTGCCTTCGCGCACCACAGTGATGATGATCTCTGACCCGACAGGCCCGCGCATCATATCGACCGCTTGCGAGAGGGTCAGGCCAAGGACGGATTCGCCATCAACATGCGTGATCATATCGCCAGGCTCGACCCCGGCCTTGTCTGCCGGCGTGCCATCCATCGGGGTGACGACCTTGATGAACCCGTCTTCTTGCGTCACTTCGATCCCAAGACCCCCGAACGAGCCCCGTGTCTGGGTGCGCATATCGTCAAA
>SKSL01000082.1 GCA_007123015.1 Natronohydrobacter sp.
ATATCATCTGCACAGCAACCCTGAGCAAAACCCCGCTTGTCCGGGGCGCATGGCTGCGCGCAGGTCAGCATCTTGATCTGATCGGCGCATTCAGGCCCGATATGCGGGAAGTGGATGACGATGCCCTGCAGCGTGCACATGTCTTTGTCGATAGCCGCGACACGACTGTGGATCACATCGGTGAACTGAAAGACCCGATCGCGCGCGGCATTCTGTCCCCCGAAGATATCATTGCAGATTATTACGATATACAGACTGGCCTTTTCAAACGGCCCGATGACACATCCATCACAATCTGCAAAAATGGCGGGGGCGCACATCTGGATCTGATGATCGCCCGATATTTTCTGGATGTCGCGCGCAGATGCGGATAAAATAGGTCTTGCAAATGGCGCATATTTGTATTTTTCAAGATAGACATGAAGTGAAAGGGAATGGCCTTGGAAAATCTGAATGAACTCTCGCTCGATGAATTGAAAAAGCTGCAGAAAGATGTAGCCAAGGCAATCGAGACGTATGAAGACCGCGCCTTGAAAGCAGTTCGCGCCGAAATGGATGCGCTTGCAAGACAACACGGGTATACTCTGGAAAAAGTCCTCGCCAATACTCCGGTAAGCGCGCGCAAACCTGTTGCGCCGAAATATGCCAACCCAGAAGATAGTGACCAGACATGGTCCGGGCGCGGTCGCAAACCGAAATGGGTGGTTGATGCGCTTGCCAAGGGTAAAAGCCTGGAAGACCTGGCGATTTGAGTGGCCTGAAACGAAACCTGCTGGGCGCCTGGTATTTTGCGCGTGATTTCAATCATGCGATGTCGATGCGCAATATCAGCCTGCTTTCTGCTGGTGTTGCCTTTTTTGCCTTGCTGGCGCTGTTTCCCGGTATCGCCGCGCTGATTTCAGTCTTCGGCCTCTTTGCCGATCCCCTGATGTTGCAGGATCAATTGGCCTTGCTCGAAGATCTGATCCCGCCCGCTGCATTCACTTTGCTGAGCAATCAGATCACGCGGCTGGTCTGGGCCAATGACGGGATACTGGGCTGGACCTCGGTGATCTCGATCCTGATTGCACTTTTTCTGGCGCGGCGCGGGGTCGATGCCATGTTGGTTGGCATATCAGCAATCAACGGTACACCGCGCCGCACTGGGTTGTCGCACGCGATCCGCGTGCTGCTGATCACAGTTGGCATGTTGCTGGCAGGGGTGGTGGCGCTGTTGTCCATCCTGGTTCTGCCCGTGATCATGGCGTTTTTCCCGATCCCGCGCGGCAGCGGCCTGTTGATCGATCTGCTACGGTGGGTCATCACGCTGGGACTGGTCGCGGGCTGGATCTGGGTCTTCTATCGGATCGGTCCAAAGCGCGACACAGCGGCGCCGCCCCGCTTGTGGCCGGGGCTCACGCTTGCTGTGGGGCTGTGGATCACGGTCTCAGTTGGATTCAGCTACTATCTTGGCAATTTCGGAAATTACAACGAGGTTTACGGCTCGATCGGTGCTGTCGTGGCGCTGCTGATGTGGTTCTACATCTCGGCCTATGCTGTGCTGCTGGGTGGTATCCTGAATGCAACGCTCGACCAGCACATGCCCAGCCGCAGCGCAGCTGTCAGCCCCCCCATGTCGGATGAAACCGCCCCGCCGGAGACAGGGTAAATATTTCGAACCCTGTCGCCGTCACTCCGATGGAATGCTCGAACTGGGCCGAAAGGGATTTGTCGCGCGTCACGGCCGTCCAGTCATCGGCCAGAACCTTGGTCTCTGGACGGCCCAGATTGACCATGGGCTCGATGGTGAAGAACATCCCTTCTTCCAACCGCGGCCCGGCGCCCGGCCGTCCGTAATGCAGCACATTGGGCGGCGCGTGAAAGACACGGCCAAGCCCGTGGCCGCAGAAATCGCGAACCACGGACATGCGCTGGCTTTCGACATATGTCTGGATCGCGTGACCGATATCGCCGAATGTATTGCCGGGGCGCACTGCTTCGATCCCCAGCATCAGCGCATCATAGGTCACTTGCACCAACCGCTCGGCCTTGCGCGGTATGTCCCCTGCCACATACATCCGCGATGTATCCCCGAACCAGCCATCGACGATCACAGTCACATCGATATTCAGGATATCGCCAGCCTTCAGAGTCTTGGCGCTCGGGATCCCGTGACAGACGACATGATTGACGGAAATGCAACTGGCATGCTGATACCCGCGATACCCGATCGTGGCCGAGGTCGCGCCTGCCGCTTCAACCATCTCGGTGATGATCCGGTCGATCTCTGCAGTGCTCTGGCCCACAAACACATGCGGCGTGATCTTGTCGAGGATCGTTGCTGCCAATTGCCCAGCCTTGTGCATCCCGCCAAAATCCGCCGCGTCATGAATGCGGATCCCGTCTCGCGTTACGCGACCGTCATGTCTGTCGTCCAAGCTCCTGACCCCTGTCTCTTTTCATTTCGCGCAAAATAGAGTGTTCGAGCGCAGAAAACCAGCCTTGGCATGGGGCTATGACCCGCATTGAGGGCCCTGTATATCAAATGCGCAGGGCTTGGTCGGACTTGCTTGAACCAAGACCTTAGCTGCAGGGACGCAAATACAATGAGACTGGAACACATCACGGCCGCGACAGTTCAGCCAGAGCAGAGCGTCTTTCGGTGCGCCGAGGCCGTCGCACAGGCGCAGCGCTTGCTGCAGCAGGCGACAGAAGGCAGGCTGGATGCGGCAATTCAGCCAGTATTGTCCTTGATCGGCACCGCTTGGCATGCAGACCGGGCTTATGTGTTCAGCATGCGTGATATGGTCTTCATCAGCAATACGCATGAATGGTGCGCCGATGGTATTGCACCAATGCAGAATGATTTGCAGCAGATCCCCTATAATGTCGGCGAGGCCTTCTGGAGCGCGTTCCGGGAACATGGTGCGCTGCACCTGCACAGCGTCGAGGCAATGCCAGTGGGCAGCGAATTGCGTCAGGTCCTGATCGCGCAAGAGATAAAGTCACTGATCGCCGTACCGCTTTTGGACGGTCCGGAAATTGTGGGCTTTTTCGGGCTGGATTTTTGCAAGGCAACCCGCCCGCTTGATCCGCTCGATGTTCCCTTGCTCAAAAGTGTCGCGGCAACGCTCAGCCAGAGCCTTGTGATTGACGCATTGTCCAAAGACAGGGCACGGCAGAAAGCCGATTTGCGGATTGCGCAAGAGCGCATTGCAGCGATGATCCACGCGCGGCAAGAGCTTCTGATCGAATTGGACCGCACAGGCACTGTCACAGGGTTTCACCAAAGCCCGCATATGACATTCGCGCTAAGCCCGGTTGAAATTGTGGGGCAGCTGCCTGAGGCTTTCTTGCCGCCCCACCTCGCCCGGATATGCCGCCATGCCATGGCCCAGGCCGACCGGGATGGGTGGTCTGAAAGTTTCGACTATCCGCTGCTGATCGACGGAAAGGAAAAACGCTTTTCGCTTCATGTCGTGGCGCGGGACGCTGGAACGTCTGCGCGCAGCAAGGGATATCTGTTTGTCATGCGCGACATCACGGACAGTTACTTGCCAGATCATCAAGACCGGCTTCTGGCCCGCATCGCCGAACTGTCCAGCAACATGATCATCCTCACGGATGCCCAGCGCAGGATTTCATGGGTCAATCCGGCCAGTATCGAGCGCACCGGATATACATTACGCGAAGCGATGGGCCAGCATCCAGCAGACCTGTTGCGCCTTGCAGAGAACACCCCAGCCGCCTTGACGCTGTTCGACAGCCGCATGGCGACAGGTGCAACACTTGATGCAGAGTTTCAGGCGCTCAATAAAGTGGGGATACCCTTCTGGGTGAAACTCAGCATGCGGCTACTGGCCAATGAAGACGGAACTCTGCAAGGCTTCATGATCATCGGCAATGACGTGACCATGCAGAAACTGGCCGAGACGCGCGCCCTGCGTGACCGGGCAACCGCGATGGATGCGCTTTCCGAGGGGATCGCCCTGATCGAACGCGACGGGCGCTGCGTCTATCTCAACCCCGCCCTGCGCGCCTTGCTTGATCTGCCGCCCGATACGCCATCAACATCGCTTTACTGGCACGAGATCAGCCCGGCCCCGTTCAATCGTCAACTTGTGGAACTGCTTCCGCAACTCTATGCCGAAGGGGCATGGCGCGGGGAATTCATCTGGCCTCGCACGCCTGAGCGGACGTTATATTTCGACATATCCATATCAGTGCAGGACGATGGCGGCTTCCTGTTCATTTCGCGCAATATCACGGCGCGCAAGGACGCCGAACGCGAGCAGGCGCTTCTGCGCGAACATGTCCAGATCGCGCAAAGTCGCCAGCTTGTCGCCCAGCTTGCCAGCGGTCTGGCCCATGATGTCGCCAATGTGCTTGCGGTCATCTCGCATGTCACAGGCTCGCTCAAGCTGCAGCAGAGCGAAGTCTCGACCGAGGCATTGGCGCGGATCGACGCGGCGACAGATCAGGCTCAGGCCTTGGTGCGTAATCTGTCGCGGCTGGGACGGCGCTCCGCGCGGTCCGAGACATTGGACCTGCGGCCCTTGATGGAACAAGCCGCAGACCTGTTACGTCCCAGCCTTTGCACCACCACCCAGTTGCAGGTCACGCTTCCCGACAGCCCGATCAAGGTGTTTTCAGAGACGACAAGTATCATGCAGGTGGTGCTGAATCTGTTGCTGAATGCGCGCGATGCCCTCGCCTCCAGCGAGGGCCGTGCGGCCTGCATTTCATTGGAACTGTCGTCAATCACGGCTTCAGAGCCGCAAGACGGTCTGGCTGTGGGATATGTGCGCCCAAACCGCGATTATGCACGCATCCGCGTCAGCGACACAGGACATGGGCTGGCGCCGGAATTGGCTGATGTGATGTTCAATCCCTATGTCTCGGGCAAAGGCGACAGCGGGGTCGGGCTTGGCCTGAGTATCGTGGCGGATATCATCCGCATGGCACAGGGGGCCATCCGGATCGACCCGGCGGCCCATGACGCAGGCGCAGGCACCTGCATCGAGGTTTTCTGGCCCAGTGCTGCGACCAGATCCGAAGCACAGGGGCCAGAAGGCAGGGTCGCTGCGGCATCATGCCGACCATTGCAAGACGCCCGCATTTTGCTTGTTGATGATGATGACGACGTCCTGCGCGTACTATCTTCGGCCCTGTCCGAGGCTGGTGCCGAAGTCGCGAGCTGCATTGATCCCCGAGACGCACTGGATGCATTGAAAACCATTCCCGACGACTGGGATATTGTCATAACCGATCACGATATGGGGGCCATGACAGGGACAGATATGGCCAAAGTCATAGCGCAGTTCCGTCCTGACCTGCCGATCATTCTTGTCACCGGGGGAATTCCATTGCAAAATGCATCGAATTTTGTGCACCCTGCAATAACCCGGACATTGCAAAAGCCGGTTTCTGCCGAGGTGCTCATTGCCATTACGCTTGACTTGCTCTTGCGGACCCCAAGCCACGGCACCAGCGAGGCCCCGCCCCATGCGCTTATTGATCGCGGATGATCACAAACTTCTGCGCGACACGCTGAGCAGTTTTCTCGCGCAGCAGGACGATATCGACGTGGTCAGCGTGGGGGATGTCGCCGAGGCGCAGCACGCCATTGCCACTGCTGGCCCGTTCGATCTGGTGCTCCTCGATTATGGCATGCCGGGGATGGATGCTCTTGCAGGGCTCAGTGCGATCCTCTCGGCATCCGATGCACCACCAGTGGTGCTTATCTCGGGCTTTGCTACTCAGGAAACGGTTGAACACGCTTTTCAGATGGGGATCCGCGGATTTCTGCACAAGACGATGCCTGCAACATCGCTTCTCAATGCAATCCGCTTCATGGCGCAGGGTGAGCGTTTCGTACCAGTCGATTTCGTGACATCCTCACCATCCGTTGAAGCCGGAACATACAGTGCCCAGCCAAGAGGGCGCGCGCAGCAGCTTTCAGACGGGCTGACAGATCGCGAGCATCAGGTTCTCATGGCCATATGCGAAGGTCAGACCAACAAGGAAATCGCCCGCCGTCTGGACTTGAGCGAGCCAACGATCAAGCTGCATGTCAAGACACTCTGCCGCAGGTTGGGGGTCAGCAACCGGACGCAAGCCGCCATGGTCGCCAGCGCAAGAGGGTTGTGTTAAGCATCTCGCTGCCGTTCAGGCAGATGACATGCGGCAGCTACAGGGTCAAAACTCTGGCTTCGGCAGCGCTGCTCTGATACCCTGTGGGTAAGTCGCATAAAAATCGCGACACCAAGAGCAGAGGCAGGCATGATCCAGACATCCCCGGGCACCGGTGTGTTTGCAGTACCATGGGCACATGTGATGATCGACAATTGCAGCGGGCTGGGGCCAGACTGGCTACAAGTCGGTGCCCGCTGGACATGGGACGCAAAATGTTTGCGTCTGGATCGCGCAGAGTCTGTCATCACATTGCAAGCGCCTTCGGGTCATCTCTCCCTCAACACGCGCGCGCGGCGTATTGCAGAACGTCTCTGCGGTGAGGTGCAGCCGCCTGCCGCACAGGACGACCTGCCAAGCGCCCCGGCGAACGGATTCGTGCTGACGGATGGCCTCACTGTTTATTACGCGCGTCTGGTCCAGCTTGACGCAGAATGGATCGCGGTCTTCGCAGGCGCGCTGCCCGCTCAAGGCCAGCCCTGTTGGGTCACGGCAACGGCCCTCGAGGCGGTCATGCGCCCGTCACGCCCCCGGCAAGAGGTGATCTGTTTCTCTGATGACGCTGTCATCGCGACTCCGCAAGGCCCGCGACCAATTACGCTTCTACAAGTGGGGGACTGCGTGACGACCCGCGACAACGGCCCGCAGCCTGTGCGCTGGATCGGTCAGACAACAGTCTCTGGTCATGCCCTGCGCCAGCATCCGCATCTGCGCCCAATCCGCTTGCGCCGCGACGCGCTCAACGAGGGGCTGCCGGATGAAGACCTGCGCGTTTCACCCGCGCATCGCATTCTGGTCTGTGGCGCGAAAGCAAGAGCGCTTTTCGGCTGTGACGAGGTGCTGGCGCGCGCCTGCGATCTTGTCGACTATGTGACAATCGCCCCGGATATGGCCTTGCATGGCGTGACCTATGTGCATCTGCTGTTTGACGCCCATCAGATCATCTTCGCCAATGGCCTGCCAACCGAGAGTTTCCATCCCGCTCATGCCCCGGATCAGACTCTGCGCCAGCATCGGCAGGCACTGGCCCGGATCGCTCCTGATCTGGCCACACAGCCCAGCCGCTATGGCCCGACCGCGCGCCGCTATCTCAGCCAGGGCGAGGCCGCACTTCTGGCCGCCTGATCCGCATTGACACGCCAGTCCGGCCATGTATAAGCCGCGCCACTGATCAGGGTGACCGCGTCGCGCTGACAGGTATTGGTGTTGGGGGCCTTCGCAAGAAGATGCCTGTCGTCCGGGTCAGCCTGGAAGAGGACAACGCCCTTCATTCGCCCCAAGATGGGCCAAAACGAAGGAGATCAGCCGTGACCAAACGCACGTCTGCCAAATACAAGATTGACCGCCGCATGGGCGAAAATATCTGGGGCCGCCCGAAAAGCCCCGTGAACAAGCGCGAATATGGCCCCGGCCAGCACGGCCAGCGCCGCAAGGGCAAGCTGTCCGATTTCGGCACCCAGCTGCGCGCCAAGCAGAAGCTCAAGGGCTACTATGGCGATCTGACCGAAAAGCAGTTCCGCCGCATCTATGCCGAAGCCGAGCGCGTCAAGGGCGATACAGGCGAGAACCTGATTGGCCTGCTGGAGCGCCGCCTCGACGCGCTGATCTATCGCGCGAAATTCGTGCCGACTGTCTTTGCTGCGCGCCAGTTCGTGAACCATGGCCATGTCACAGTGAATGGCCAGCGGGTGAATATCCCCAGCTACCGCGTCAAGGAAGGCGATGTCATCGCGCTTCGCGACAAGTCGAAGCAGCTGGCCATCGTGCTGGAAGCTGTGGCGCTGGCTGAGCGCGACGTGCCCGACTATCTTGACGTTGACCACAACAAGATGACCGCGACTTTTGTGCGCACACCTTCCTTGGGCGATGTGCCTTATCCGGTCCAGATGGAACCGAACCTCGTGGTCGAATTTTACGCGAAGAACTGATCTTCGTTATCTGACCGGCATCTTGAAAGCCCCGCCAAACCGGCGGGGCTTTTGTTTGCACTCTACCAGACTGC
>SKSL01000026.1 GCA_007123015.1 Natronohydrobacter sp.
CTGACGGCGATATCGGGTTGGCACGCAAGACGAATATTCACGCGATATAGCGACATCGCGGCGACCTGCGGGATGATCGCAAGAGAATAAGGAATGCGATTCGCAAACTTGCTCTGATCAGCGGCGCCTATCCGAGAAAATCCGACAGCCTTGCAGAGTATCAACTGTGACACGCGAACACAAAGCCAGAGCTTGGATCAATAGCACACTGCGGGGCACATCGGATCAGCGTGCTAAACTCTTCGCCTGCAAGCAGTTTTCTGCGCCGAGATGTTACATCAGCTTGTCGATCAGACCCTCATTCTGTGGTGCCGCGCGCGCCACGACTCTATCATAGGGCGTGACAACATCTGTTCTTGGATCGCCGTCCGGGCTTTTGGGTGCTTCGTCGATGTCCCTGTCATCAGCTGGCGTCGTTCCATTCGGCGGGATGTCACCGCTCTGAGTGTCGGGTTTCCCCTGTGTTTCGCGTAGATGCTGCAGCACGTTGAGTTCAAATGCAGGTGGCGGTCCGGTCAGGCGTGCGCGGTCAGTCATCATGGATGCAAGCACTCTGCGCGTGTCGATGCCGCCCATATCCGCCCGTTGTGTTTGCTGGACCGCCTGTGTGGTCAGTGTTCCAACCGAAGCCGATATACCGCCATTGGGTGTGACCGGCATTGGTCCTTCACGGTTCAGAATCATACTGCTCGGAAAAGTGGACGCGATTGGTAGTCCCGACATCTCTACGCCTTTCCATCATAACAGAATTTCTTAGGATCAAGGATCGCATCCGAAAATTAATAAACTGTTTCGATGGGGTAGGTCGATAAAACTGTAAGAAGATTCAGGTAAAAATAGCCCCGCAGTCAGGCTGCGGGGCAATCTCATGTCAAGGTGTTGTTGCTGCAATTCAGCGCAGGATCGACCGTCCGGCATAGACCGCAGTCTCGCCCAAGGCTTCCTCGATGCGGATCAGCTGGTTGTATTTCGCCAGCCGGTCAGAGCGCGCCAATGATCCGGTCTTGATCTGACCGCAATTTGTCGCGACCGCCAGATCCGCGATGGTCGCATCCTCGGTCTCGCCGGAACGATGCGACATCACGCAGGTCATGCGCGCACGGTGCGCCATATCCACAGCGGCCAGCGTTTCGGTCAGCGTGCCGATCTGGTTGACCTTGACCAGCAGCGAGTTACCACAGCCTTTCTCAATCCCCTCCGCCAGACGCGCAGGGTTGGTAACGAACAGGTCATCACCGACCAGCTGGCAGGTCTCACCCATCAACTCGGTCAGCTTGGCCCAGCCATCCCAATCGTCCTCGGCCATGCCATCTTCGATCGAGATAATCGGGTAATCCTTGACCAGACCCATCAGATAGGCCGCGTTTTCATCACGGGTCATGACCGCCGCTTCGCCGGTCATGTGGTATTTGCCATCGCGGTAGTACTCGGTCGCTGCGCAATCGAGCGCCAGATAGATGTCTTCGCCGGGGCGATAGCCTGCTTTCTCGATGCTGCGCAGGATGAAATCTAGCGCATCGCGCGTGCTCGACAGGTTAGGCGCAAAGCCACCCTCGTCCCCGATCCCCGTGGACAGCCCCGCGCTGGACAGTTCTTTCTTAAGCGTGTGGAACACTTCTGCCCCCATGCGCACCGCCTCGCAGATCGAGGGTGCCGCGACCGGCATGATCATGAATTCCTGAATATCAATCGGATTGTCGGCATGCTCGCCGCCATTGATGATATTCATCATCGGCACGGGCAGGGTGCGCGCGGATGTCCCGCCGATATAGCGGTAAAGCGGCTGACCTGTGTATTCCGCCGCTGCCTTTGCGACGGCCATAGAGACACCCAGGATCGCATTCGCGCCCAGACGGCCCTTGTTGGGCGTGCCGTCCAGTTCCAGCATGGCGGCGTCAATCGCCACCTGCTCGGTCGCGTCAAACCCCACCAGTGCTTCGGCCAATTCGCCATTCACGCTTGCCACGGCATCCAATACGCCCTTACCCATGTAGCGCGCTTTGTCGCCGTCGCGCTTTTCGACGGCCTCATGCGCGCCAGTTGACGCGCCCGAAGGCACTGCTGCACGGCCCATTGTGCCGTCTTCCAGCACCACATCCACTTCCACTGTCGGATTGCCCCGACTGTCCAGTATCTCGCGGCCGATAATGTCAATGATGGTGCTCATGTCTTGGCTTCCTGAATTGCGTGCAAGGGACAGTTTCGTGCTCTATAGCCCTGTGCGCGTGCAGTTTCTAGGCCGCTTTCGTTTCTCGCCACAAGGTAAACAGCCCTGCGGCGATGATGATCGCAGCTCCGATCAGGGTCAGCGCGTCCGGGCGTTCGCCGAAGACCAGAATGGCGATGGTCAGCGCAAACAGCATGCGCGTGTAGCGAAATGGTGTGACAAAGGACAGCTCGCCCACGCGCATGGCGCCGACCACAGCATAATAGCCCAGAACACCGACCAGCAAGGCCGCCGACAAGGTGAGGGTGCTCTTCGGGTCTGGCGCGACCATCGCGTCATTCATCGCCAGCATCAGCCCGATCCCGGCCGGGATAACCATGGCGAAGGCCCAGGCCGATATCTGAAAGCTGCTGATGCTGCGCGGCACCGCCCGCGTTGCCAGATCGCGCCCGGCCAGCCCCAAGACGCCGATCACGGCAAAGAGTGCTGCGGGCTCGAAGCTCGACATGCCGGGGCGCACGATCAGCAAGACACCGAAGAAGCCGACCGCGATCGCGCTCCAGCGACGCCAGCGCACGACCTCGCCCATGAACAGCACTGCGCCGAGTGTCACGACCAGCGGTGTGGCCTGCAAGATGGCCGAGGCCATGGCCAGACTGCCAAGGACGAAGCCAAGCACGAAGCCCAGAACGCCGATCAGTTCCGCGAGGTTGCGCAACAAAAGCGGCCAGGACAGCAGGGCAGGGAACAGCAAGGCTTCGCCGCGTGCTTTGGCAACTGCGCCGAACAGGATGGCCCCGCCCAGTCCCAGCATCCACAGCACCTGACCAAGCGGCAGCGCATCGGCGAGAAGTTTGATGAACATGTCTTCCAATGCGAAGGCAGCCATGGCGAGCGCCATCAGCACAGCGCCGCGCAGATTGTCGGACATCGGGCAGGTCTTTCACAGGTTAACAAGTCTCAGGGCTAACCTGAGCGCGCGCATTTGGAAAGCAAAAAGCGCGCCCCGTGGGACGCGCTTTTCAAGCTGACATGCCGCCAGATCAATCTTTCTTGGCGGCCTTCTTGATCGGCGCCCAGAGCTGCTTGTTGGTCAGGTAGAGCAACACCGCCAGCACCGACAGGAAGATCACGCCGACAAAACCCGCACGCTTGCGCTCGACCATTTTCGGCTCTGCTGTCCATGTCAGGAAGGCCGCGACATCCAGCGCCATCTGTTCTTCGGTGGCGGGCGTCCCGTCTTCATAGAACACCATGTCATCAAACAGCACCGGCGCCATCGAGACCCAGCCGCCATAGGCCTTGTTCTCATAGAACATGGACCCGGCCTGGAAATCTTCCTCGCCAGTGTAGCCGAGCAGGAAAGATGCGATGTATTCTGGCCCGCCAATGCCTTTCATCAGCTGGTTGATGCCCAGACCATATGGCCCGGAAAAGCCCGCGCGCGCTTTTGTCATCAGGCTCAGATCAGGTGCCCCTTCGAAACCCGGATCCGGGAAATGGTCAGGGCCAGTCGCTGGCCGCCAGTCGCGCAGTTCGTCGTCCCAGACTTCATACATATCCGCGAATGCGCGCATCTGGTCTTCGGGCAGTTCGGGGCCATTGCGGTCCGACAGCGTGCGGAAGGCGACATATTGCAGGCCGTGGCAGCTTGCGCAGACCTCGTGATAGACCTGCAAGCCGCGCTGAAGCTGGTTGCGGTCATAGGTGCCGGTCAGACCCTGAAAGGAGAAGTCGAAATTGGTGACTTCACCCTTCACTTTCGAGGCCTCTGCCATCGTAGCTGGCAGGGCCAGCACCACAGCAGAGAGGGCAGCAACGGCAAGGTTCTTGAGTTTCATAATCATCAGTCCTTTCGAATTGCCGTTACTCAGCCGGGATCGGTTCAGCCGACGGACCCTTGGGGTCATTGCCCGCCTTGGATTTCAGGCTGGCCTTGAAATCCTCTTCGATCGTGGCCGGGGCCGGAAGCGGTTTTTCCAACACGCCCAGAAGTGGCAGGATCACAAGGAAATAGGCGAACCAATAGGCCGTGCCGATTAGCGCGATATTCGTGTAGACCCCTTCGGCCGGCATCGCCCCTGCCCAGGTCAGCACCCAGAAATTGACGATGAAGACCCAGAAGAACATCTTGAACATCGGCCTGTAGCGCCCCGAGCGCACTGACGAGGTGTCCAGCCAGGGCAGCAGCGCCCAGACAAAGATCGCACCGAACATCGCCAGAACCCCGAAGAAGGTGGCGTCGATGATGCCGAAGCTCAGCCAGTTCACGGCGATCACGATCCACACATCCGAAGTGAAGGCGCGCAGGATCGCGTAGAAGGGCAGGAAGTACCATTCCGGCACGATTTCCGGCGGCGTGACCAGCGGGTTTGCCTCGATATAGTTATCCGTGTGACCCAAGAAGTTCGGCATGAAGCCCACCAGCGCCCAGAACAGTGCCAGGATGACGGCCAGTGCGAACAGGTCCTTGATCACGAAATAGGGCCAGAACGGCAGCGTGTCTTTCGCAGCTTCCTCTTTCGACCCACGGCGGACTTCAACCCCGGTCGGGTTGTTGTTGCCGGTCGTGTGGAACGCCCAGATATGCACCAGCACCAGACCGAGGATCACGAAGGGCAACAGGTAGTGCAGCGAGAAAAAGCGGTTCAGCGCCGCATTGTCCACTGCGGGCCCGCCCAGCAGCCAGGTTTGCAGCATTTCACCAATGCCAGGCACTGCGCCAAACAGACCCGTGATCACAGTTGCGCCCCAGAAGGACATCTGACCCCAAGGCAGCACATAGCCCATGAAGGCAGTGGCCATCATCAGCAGGTAGATCAGCATGCCGAGGATCCATGTGACTTCACGCGGGGCCTTGTAGCTGCCGTAATACATGCCGCGGAACATGTGCAGATACACGGCAAGGAAGAACAGCATCGCACCGTTCTGGTGCAGGTAGCGCATCATATGGCCGCCATTGACGTTGCGCATGATATGCTCGACGCTGGCGAAGGCCATATCGACATGCGGGGTGTAATGCATCGCCAGAACGATGCCCGTTACGATCTGCAGCACAAGGCAGAAGACCAGAACCACGCCCCAGATCCACATCCAGTTCAGGTTCTTGGGGGTTGGGATCATGATTGTATCATAGAGCAGCCCGATAACGGGCAGACGCCGATGCATGTACTTCTCGGCGTTGGTTTTTGGCTCGTAATGGTCGTGAGGAATACCAGACATGTATCGTGCCTCCGTTAGCCGAGTTGAATGGTCGTGTCGTCGATGAATGCGGCGACAGGGATATGCATGTTTTCAGGTGCCGGACCTCTGCGGATGCGGCCAGCCGTGTCGTAGTGGGAACCGTGGCAAGGGCAGAACCAGGCGTTGAAATCGCCTGCGCCATTGCCCAGTGGAACACAGCCCAGATGGGTGCACACGCCGATCATCACCAGCCATTCACCTTCGTCATCGAGCGACCGGTTGGTATCCGAAGCGTCGGTTCCCGGTTTATTGGGATTGCGCGACTCGCGGTCGATGCTCAGATCCGACACATCCACCGAGCGGGCATCTTCGATTTCTTCGGCCGTGCGGCGCCGGATGAAGACCGGCTTCCCGAGGAAGTTCACAGTCAACTGGCCGCCCGGCTCGAGGCCGCCGACATCGACGAAAATCGAGGACAGCGCCTGAACATCGGCCGATGGGTTCATCTGATTGACCAGTGGCCAGATAGCGGCACCTGCAGTCACGACACCGGCACCGGCGGTCGCGTAATAGATGAAGTCCCGGCGGGTGGCATCGTGGTCTTCTATTTGGGACACGTGCATTCTCCCTTCTCAATGGGTACGAGGCTGCAATAGTTGATCCGGCTGCAGACCTCCGCAGCCTCTCACGTCGCGTATTTAGCGAGGAAACCCAATTTCGTCTAGCCGCGAATCCGGGATAAGGTGTCGCAGTTCGTCATATTTTCCGCATATCTCAAGGGCGTTTGCTGCGCTGCAGCACCGCGAGCGCAAACATGGTTCACGCCTCTGGCGCCTGTGTGGCGCGCAGGCTGTCGCGCGCCCCGATCTTTGCCGCCCACCCTGTCAGCTGTGGGCGCGATGCGCGCCAGTCCCGCGCGGCGTGACGGAAATCCAGATATCCCAGAGCGCAGCCCAGCGCAATCTGCCCGATGCAAACTGGCCCTGCCAGATAAGCGATCCAGCGTGTTTCGATCACATCAAGCGCGCGGTCGATCTTGGTCCATTGCCCTTCGACAAAAGGCGCGAAATGCAATGCTTCCGGTCGAAGTCGCGCTTCATAGACCATCAGCAACGCAGCATCGAGGATCCCATCTGCCGTAGCTTCCAGTACCAGTGCATCCCATCTGCGCGCTCCTTCCGGGTACAGACCTGCGCCAGCGCGTGCGTCGAGATACTGGCAGATGACCCGGCTGTCATAGAGCGCTGCCCCATCGCTGCGGGTCAATGTCGGCACTTTGCCCAGCGGGTTGGCAAGGATCGGGGCCGCGCCATTATCCAGCGGGGTGCCAGAGGCATTCTCGACAAGCGTGATCTGGTCGAACAGCCCCGCCTCATGCGCCAGCACCATGACTTTACGCACATAGGGCGATGTCGGACTATGATAGAGTGTCAGCCCGCTCATATCCGGCGTAAGCGTATCCGACCCAGAGCGCTGGCATCAAACTCGAAGCCGGGTCCATTCAAGCCAAGACGCACCACACGGCGAAACCGCACAGCCCCATTGACCTGTTCCCGGTCACGCGGACGATGCGCGCTCACGCCCTCGGGCACTTCGTCGAAGGCTTCTTCGACCTGCTGATCTGTCCGCCCAGGCTGGATCTGACGTGCGGCAGCATAGCCAACAAGCGCGACAGCGCCATATTTTGCAGCCATAACAGCAATCGGGGCAAGCGGAAGTGCCATGTTCAGTGCCTTGTTAACCTGCGATTGACTTAAGCATATCAGAGTGCCGCGATTTGTCCATTCACCTTTGCGAAACAGACATTCCGTGTCGTAACAGGTGCGTGCAGATCATGCCGGCAAAGGGGAATTCTGGCCCAACGCCTCTGCCGGATCGACAGCAATCCGAGACAGGGACCAGACCAGAGTGATCTGCGCGCCGCCATGCGATCCTCTGCCATCCCGCGCTGGGGCATTGCTGAATTCAAGCAGCGCGCCAGAGCGTTCCAGAAGCGTCTTGGCAATGAACAGGCCAAGGCCCATGCCGTCATAGCCTTGCCTGCGCCCTGTGCTCGCGGCCTCGCGGCGGCGGCGGATGAACGGCTCGCCGATATAGCCGATGATCTGCGACGGAAAACCAGGCCCGTCATCGCAGATGCGCAGGCTCAGATGCGTCTCGGTCCAGCGCGCTTGCACCAGCACTTCGGCCCGCGCGAAATCCACTGCGTTCTGGATCAGATTGCGCAATCCGTGAATGATTTCCGGCCTGCGCAGAATGATCGGCTGGTCTTCCGCGCCGCCCGGCCCCGGTTCCACTCTGAATTGAACGGATTTGCCCCGCGCCAGATGCGGCTCTGCGGCCTCGTGCAAGACGGCTTCAATGGGCGCGCGGCGCAGATGCAGGTCATCCTTGCCTGCGCGGCCCATCGAGCGCAGGATATCGCGGCAGCGATCCGCCTGCGCGCGCAGGATATCGGCATCCTCGGCCAGATCCGGGCGGTCTTTCAACTCGCTCGCAAGTTCAGAGGCAATGAGTTTGATGGTCGCCAGCGGCGTGCCCAGTTCATGCGCAGCAGCCGCCACGACACCGCCCAGATCAGTCAGTTTCTGTTCGCGTGACAGCGCCATTTGCGCGGCCAGCAGCGCATTGGCCAGCAATGTACCTTCTGCCGCGACGCGATGGGCGTAAAATGCCTGAAACAGGATGCCGATCACGATGGCAGCCCAGAACCCGAAAGCAAAGAGCGGCGGGACTGTCAGCACTGTGCCATCCGCAAAGCGCAGGGGTTGATGGCTGAAGGTGATCAAAGTCA
>SKSL01000037.1 GCA_007123015.1 Natronohydrobacter sp.
CCTTGGAAAAGGCCGGGCGCAGCTTTGCCATCGATTCGAGCGTTGCGCCGTGGCGGATGTATTCGTCCTGATCCACGACAATATCACCTTTGCGCGTCTTGACCGTGAATGGCGCGATTTCATCGGCGAATTTGCCGGCCTTCTGCGCGGCCTCGGCCTTGTTCTGGCTGGCGACGGCGAAGGCGTCCTGCTCATCGCGGCTGATCTGCCACTGTTGGGCTACATTTTCGGCTGTGGTCCCCATGTGATAGCCGTTGAACGCGTCCCACAGACCATCCTTGATCATCGAGTCGATCATCTTCATGTCGCCCATCTTCTGACCGGCGCGCAGATGCGCGACATGGGGCGAAAGGGTCATGTTTTCCTGCCCGCCCGCAAGCACAATGGCAGCGTCGCCAAGCTGGATATGCTGCGCGCCCAGAGCAACCGCGCGCAGCCCCGAGCCGCATACCTGGTTCAGCGACCAGGCCGAAGATTCGATCGGAAGACCCGCATTCACATGCGCCTGGCGGGCTGGGTTCTGGCCCTGGCCTGCCGTCAGAACCTGACCCAGAATGGTCTCGGACACGTCTGCCTTGTCCACGCCAGCGCGCTCGACCACAGCTTGCAACACTGCTGCACCCAATTCATGCGCCGGGCTGTTGGAAAATGCACCACCAAAAGATCCAACCGCCGTGCGGGCTGCGGATACGATAACAACATTGGTCATGGGGACTCCTCTCTTCATCCAGAACTGCCATCTTCGACCGGTGCGTCCATGCCTTGGCCAACCGATTTCCTATATGCTTCTATCACGCGAACCCCGTAGCGCAATGCGCTTGCGCAACCATCTGCCTATCGCTTTCGGGGCAACCCGCGCGCCGCAGATGCGGAAAAACACCTCTTTCATGGCATCAGAACTTTCATAGCATCGGAACTTGTGCGCAAAGAGCGCACAAAGTGTTTCCATCACCTCTCGCAGGAAACATGGACACGAGCCTTAACAAGCGCTTCATTTACGGGTATGAGACAGATCATGGAAAAGAGAGCGGCAAAATATCATCTCGGACAGGTCGTTCGCCATCGCAAACACCCGTTTCGCGGGGTCATTTTCGATGTTGATCCGGCTTTTTCCAATACTGAAGAGTGGTATAGTTCTATCCCCGAGGGGTCTCGTCCGAACCGGGATCAGCCCTTCTACCACCTTTTGGCCGAGAATCACGATAGCTTCTATGTCGCCTATGTCTCTGAGCAGAATCTGGTTCTGGACGAGTCTGGCGAACCGATCGATCATCCGGACCTGAACGAATTGTTCGGGGATTTCCGGGATGGGCATTACCCGCTTCAGATCGCGATGAACTGAAAAGGGTCGAGGCATGGAAGGCCTTCACCAATGCCAAGCTTACCCGATCAACCAAGTAGTCAAAGCCTGTTGGCGCGTCCGAGGCGATTATTCTCATGTCATTGCAATCAGAGGCACCGAGAAAGTCAGGGTATTCCGCCCGTTTTTGCGGCTATAGCACAAGCCCTCGGACAAAGACCGGATGATGAACCAACCATAGCCGCCTTCGCGGCAGGTCGCGGGCTCGGGCAGAGATTTCCCAAGTTGGCCCGGGTCGAAAGCGACGCCCCGGTCCTGCAGATCACATTCTAGCCTATCCCCTCGCAGGCGCACACGCAGCCATATCTGATCCAGATTGACCGGATAGGCATGGCGCACGATGTTGGTCATGGCTTCAGCGAGAACAAGCTGAATATCGTCGATGTCGTCCTTTCTGACATCATGCGCTGTCAGGAAGCTTTCAACTGCACCCAATGCATCTCGGATTGCCCAAGTCTCTGCCTTGCAGGTCAGGCGCAAATCCGTAGCCAACCCAGAGCGACTTGTCATATCCTCGTCCTCTAGAGAGCATGTCGCTCGGAAGTGCTTACCGGTTCCGAGCTTTTCGACATGGGAAAACATTGGACTAGAGCGTATGGCGTGAATACGAATGAACGCGATACGCTCTAGCTGCATACTATTGGGCAGGTTTGTGCCCTTCCGGCTTCATGTATGTGCGACCGGTGGCAACCCCGGTCATTCTGCCGCTGCGACAGCAACTGTGTCTGGAGGGGAATCATGGATTGTGAAGACAGTGTCCATCCGGGTCAGCCGGAAGAGCTTGCGAACCGCTGAGGTAAGGCCAGCTATTTCAAGCGGGCGCTCTGGGCCGAGCATCTTCATCACCCCGACGATCGCCCCCAGTCCACTGCTATCGAGAAACTCGACTCTGGACAGGTCCAGAATGACAGGAGAGCCCGCTGTCACTGAAAGATCGCGCACTGCTTCCTTGAAGGTCAGGGCCACAGCGGCATCCAGCCGTTGTTCTAGCACTGTAATCACAAGCGCCGAGCCGGCGCGCCCCACTGAAACCTGCATATGCACCCCTTTCCTGCGCTTGCTTTTCTCGAGATTAGTTTGGAAAAGTTACCGAGAGGTTGCCGCGCAACCAGAGGGAGAGGAAAAAATGATGAAAGATGTGGCTATTCTGGGTGCTGCGCGCACTGCGATGGGAGGCCTGCAAGGTGCATTCGCGGGCGTGAGCGCTGCAGAACTGGGTGGCGCTGCCATAAAGGGCGCGCTGGCCGATGCCGGGCTGGCGCCTGCGCGCGTGGAAGACCTTTTGATGGGTTGTGTGCTGCCTGCGGGTCAGGGGCAGGCGCCTGCGCGCCAAGCCGGGTTCAAGGCCGGGCTGGACGAAGGGGTCCCGGCCACGACCCTGAACAAGATGTGCGGCTCCGGGATGAAAGCGGCCATGATCGCGCAGGATCAGATCGCGCTGGGGCAGATCGGGATCATGGTGGCAGGCGGCATGGAGAGCATGTCGCAAGCCCCCTATTTACTGCCGAAAATGCGCGCAGGCGCCCGACTGGGGCATGGGCAAGTGATCGATCACATGTTTCTGGACGGGCTGGAAGATGCCTATGAGACAGGGCGCCTGATGGGCACATTTGCCGAAGATTGCGCGGCGCATTTCCAGTTCACGCGCGATGCGCAGGATGCGTATGCGCTGCAATCACTCGCCAATGCCCTTGCCGCACAGGAAAGCGGCGCCTTCGCGCGCGAGATTGCGCCTACAGACGTCGTATCGCGCAAGGGCCATGTGACTGTGACCGAAGACGAACAACCCAAATCGGCACGCCCGGACAAGATCCCGCATCTCAAACCGGCCTTTCGCAAGGACGGGACCGTGACAGCGGCCAATAGTTCCTCGATTTCGGACGGGGCGGCTGCATTGGTTCTGGGCGAGCTGCAGTTGGCCGAACGCGAAGGCATCACGCCCCGCGGGTTCATCCGCGGCCATGCCAGCCATGCGCAAGCGCCGGGCTGGTTCACGACAGCGCCTGTCCCGGCCGCACGCAAGCTGCTGGACCAGTTGGGCTGGAGCCTGGGCGATGTCGATCTATGGGAGGTGAATGAGGCCTTTGCCGTGGTGCCGATGGCCTTCATGCAGGAGATGGGCTTGCCGCGTGATCTGGTGAATGTCAATGGCGGGGCCTGCGCTCTGGGGCATCCGATCGGGGCTTCGGGGGCGCGAATCATGGTGACGCTGCTGAATGCGCTGGAGGCACGCGGCCTTAAGCGCGGGATTGCGGCGATCTGCATCGGCGGGGGTGAGGGCACGGCCATCGCCATCGAGCGCGCGTGAACGGATCAGGGGGGCCGGCCTGGCCCCCCATCGAGGGGGGCAAGGCCGGGTCGCAGGGACGCTGACGCTGCCTGCTCCGCCCGAGATGAAAGGTCAGCTATGGATTACAAAGGGTTAGCTGCGCGAATCGCAGCATTGACCGAAGGTGAGCAGGATTGTGTGGCGCTGATGGCAACCGTTGCCTGCGAAGTGCATCATGCCGATGCGCGTTTTCACTGGACCGGGTTTTACCGTGTGACGGAACCGGAATTGCTGAAAATCGGCCCCTATCAGGGCGGGCATGGCTGCCTTGTCATCCCGTTCTCGCGCGGGGTCTGCGGGGCCTGCGCACGCACTGGCGAGGTGCAACTGGTCGCGGATGTCGAGGCTTTTCCCGGTCATATCGCCTGTTCCAGCAGCACACGATCAGAGCTTGTGCTGCCTGTAGTCGATGCCTCGGGCAGATTGATCGGCGTGTTCGATATCGACAGTGATGACCCGGATGCCTTCACACAAGAAGATGCAGAGGAACTGACAGCGATCCTGCGATCCGTCTTCGCAAAGGCCGCGCCGCCATGATCGATTGGGACGATGCATTTCAGAACGCGGCTTATATCGCGGACGCAGGCGCTTATCCGACAGGTTGGGCCGCGCAGGCTGCTGCCTTCCGTGCCAAGGCTGGCGGGGCATTGGATCTGGCTTACGGGGCGCCACCGCGTGCGAAGCTGGATCTGTTCCAGCCCGCGACCCGGGCGCGCGGGCTGGTGGTGTTTGTCCATGGCGGCTACTGGCTGAAATTCGACAAGAGCACATGGTCGCATCTGGCAGCAAGCGCGCTGGCGCGGGGCTGGGCGGTGGCGCTGCCGAGCTACAGCCTGGCACCCGAAGCCACGATCCCCGAGATCACAGCGCAGATCGCTGCCGCGATCGCCTTCGCGGGCAGCCATGTCGCCGGGCCCATCCATCTGGCAGGCCATTCTGCCGGGGGGCATCTGGTCACGCGGATGGTCTGCGCAGACAGCCCGCTTGCGCCCACGATGGGGGACAGGATCGCGCAGGTCGTGTCGATCTCTGGTCTGCATGATCTGCGCCCGCTGCTGCACACGCGGATGAACGAAAACCTGCGCCTGACACCCGAAACTGCAGCTGCGGAAAGCCCGGTCTTGCAACTGCGCTTGTCCGGGATGGCCGTGAGCGCTTGGGTAGGTGCTTTGGAACGGCCCGAATTCCTGCGCCAATCGGCGCTGTTGCGCGAGGCCTGGACCGGAGTGGGCCTTGAGGTCATTGCGAACCGGCACCATTTCGATATCATTGCCGAGCTTTGCAACCCTGATAGCCGGATCACGCAAGGACTGGCCCCAGTCTAGGGGCTGTGGACGGGCCAGGTCTTGCCACAAGGCAGCCGGAATGCCTCTTTGACAATAACAAGACACCCGGTCATGACGACCGGGTGCCCAAACCTGCTGAAAAGTGCTGCCTTAAAATCCCACGCACCCTGCTCGAAACAACGACACGCGCGGGCGCATGCTGTCTGTTAGCACAGGGTTCGTTGCGAAAATCCTTACGCCTGTGTCGCAGGAACCAGTCTGACCGCGCAAGATGTGTTTTCCCACATATCGCTGTCATTGCAGTCGGCCGAACCACTCGGCCCGCTGCGCGATCTGCTGCGCCGTCCGCTCAAGATCTTGCAGGCGCTTGTCAGGATAATCAGGCTGTCCAATCAGACCCAACCCCGCTGCAAGTGTCAGCATATGGCGGTCATTGCGCGCGCAGAGCTTCTGGCGCACACGATCCATATGCTGCCCGACAGAATTTTCATGCGCGTGACCCGTGATCTCGATGATTTCCTTGTCAAGCAATCCTTGCGCACGCAGCGAAAGGATTTTCAGATTGGCCTCGGTCAGCCCGGTGGCTGCAATGACCTCTTGCCGCCAGCAGGCCAGATCATGAAACTGCCGACACAGTTCGACGACAATATGCCCATGGCGCGCGAAACGGGCATCATGCTGGTCAGGGGTCATCTGTGATGAGTGCAGCCCCATGCCCCCGATCAACCCACGCGCGCGCAAGGACAGGAAAAACCCGGATTTCAGGTAGTCCCGCGCGCGATTCGGGACTTCGGCGAATTGCGGCGGAATCTCTGCAGTATCCGCTGCGCGGAACACATCGGATTGCAGCAAGACGCCTTCGCGCAAGGCGACATGCAGGACCGACAGATCCTTGGCGCCCAGAGCATCATTGGTATATTGGGTCATCCATTCCGGATCGAGACCGCTTTCCTTGAGCAGGAAGCGGGACAACAGCGCCTCGACCGAAGAGAAATCGAAGCCCACGCCATAGGTGAACCCGTCATAGCCGAATTCGGACTCCAGAAAGGCGGCAAAGAGCGAGATCCTTGTGTCGAGCACTGCTTCATCACGAATGCGCGCCATCAGCTGGATTGCGTCAAACACACTGTCCTCCCTGAATTGTCCGGGTCCAATCGTCCGGTGCTGCTGCGCAGGATCTGGCGCAGAATAATCCGAATCAAGAGCGTTGGGCAGATGCGCGGGGCGGCTCTTGTTAGGCCGAGGCGCGTCCTGCAGAAGAACGGCAAGCCCTGCGGCAAGAGCGTCGACCAGACAGCACCCGCCCCGGATCAGAAAACCCGCATGGCGGGGTTTGCCTTTTGCGCGAACATGGGCAAAACTCCGCGCAAAGATGCAGGGAGAGTGACAGATGACATCCATGAAACTCGCAGCAATCGCTGCGCTGAGCCTGGGCGCGGCGACCGTCGCCAAGGCTGATCAGATCACAGTCGGCATGATCACCACATTATCCGGCGGCGGGGCCGGTCTGGGTGTGGATGTCCGCGACGGGTTCCAACTGGCGTTGGACATGGCTGGCGAGCACCCGCTCCGTCTGGTGGTCGAGGATGACGCGCAGCGCCCGGAACTGGCCGTGCAGATCGCCGAGCGCATGATCCAGTCGGAACGCGCGGACATCCTGACCGGCATCATCTGGTCAAACCTGGCGATGGCCGTCGTGCCTTCGACTGTGGCGCAGGATGTGCTTTATCTTTCACCAAATGCTGGCCCGTCGGCGCTGGCAGGGGCGAATTGCCACCCGAATTATTTCAATGTGGCCTGGCAGAATGACATGCTGCATGAAGGTGCAGGTGCCTATGCCAATGAGCTGGGCTATGAAAACACCTTCATCATGGCCCCGAATTACCCGGCAGGCACCGATGCGCTGGCCGGGTTCAAGCGCTATTTCGAGGGCAATCTGGCAGGCGAGTTGTTCACGCAAGTAGGCCAGACTGATTACGCGGCCGAGATCGCGCAGATCCGGGCCTCAGGCGCAGATTCGATCTTCATCTTCCTACCCGGTGGCATGGGGATCAGCTTCATGCGGCAATATGAACAATCCGGCCTTGATCTGCCGATTGTTTCCGCAGCGTTCACATTCAGCCAGGATATCCTGCCTGCGGTCGGACCAGCCGCTCTGGGTGTGTTCAATGCCAGCCAATGGTCGCCGGATCTGGACAATGACGCCAATGTCGAATTCGTCACAGCCTTCCGTGAAGCTTACGGGCGCATCCCCTCGCTCTATGCCAGCCAGGGCTTTGACACGGCCAATCTGATCCTGTCAGCCGCCGCTCAGGCCGATGTCTCGGACCGTGACGCGTTCCGCGAGGCGCTGCGCGCGGCGGATTTCACATCCGTCAGGGGGGATTTCGCATGGGCGCCGAACCAGCACCCGGTGCAGCGCGTCTATATCCGCGAAGTGGTCGAGGTGGAGGGCGAGATCACCAACCGCATTGTTGGTGTGGCCTTTGAAGAACATCGCGACGTGCATGGCGAGAATTGCCCGATGTGATCGGGCGCTGGCCCCTGTGCAACGGGGCCAGATGCGGTTGAAAGCATGACATGACCCTTGCGCTGATCCTTGAGCAACTCCTGAACGGGGTGCAATTCGGCTTGATGCTGTTTCTGATGTCGGCGGGCCTGACGCTCGTTTTCGGCGTGATGGGGCTGATCAATCTGGCGCATGGCTCGCTTTACATGATCGGGGCATTTCTCTGCGCCGCTGTTGCCGGGGCGACAGGCAATTTCTGGCTGGGGCTGATGGCGGGGATTGCGGCAGCGGCGGCTGCAGGCGCGCTGATCGAGGTCGCGGTGATCCGCAGGCTTTATGCGCGTGATCATCTGGATCAGGTGCTGGCCACATTCGCGCTGATCCTGATCCTTTCGGAAGGGGTGCGGATGATCTTCGGCCCCTTTCCGCTTTACCTGAACGTGCCGGATGTGCTGCGCGGTACGGTCAATCTCGGCATCGTGGATTATTCGCTTTATCGTCTGGCACTGATCGGCTTCGGGCTGGCAGTGGCGGTGGGCCTCTGGGCGCTGATCGCGAAAACCCGGCTGGGCATCCAGATCCGCGCGGGCGAGTCCGACCGCGAGATGATTGCGGCTTTGGGCGTGAATATCCGCGCGCTTTACACCATCGTCTTCGC
>SKSL01000184.1 GCA_007123015.1 Natronohydrobacter sp.
CACAGCTTCTGAGCCTTGGCAAGCGGCGCGCGCCCAAGGGCGAATGCTACCTTGATCAGGCCGATCTGCTGGCGCATGGGGCAGATATGGTGCTGATCGCTCTGGCACCGATAAAGGGGGCTGAAGCGCAAATCCGTCAGATCGCCAGCGCCTATCCCGGCAATTGCCATCTGGGCGCGGCCCCGCGCTATGACGGGCGCGACCCGCAACGCTTCGCGCAGATCGCTGGGCAGGCCAGCCGTCTGGCTCTGCCCATGGTCGCGTTGGGCGATGTGCGTATGCATATGGCGCAGCGCCGCAAACTGGCCGATGTGCTGACCTGCCTGCGGCTGGGTTGCACCATCGACCAGTTGGGCGCGCGCGCGCTGCCCCATGCAGAAGCACGGCTGAAACCAGCGGCGGAAATGGCGCGGCTGTTCGCGGAATATCCCGCCGCGATCCGCCGCAGCATTGAGATCGCGGATCGCTGCGCCTTTTCGCTTGATGAGCTGTCCTATGAATACCCCGACGAGATCACAGATGGCGAACCAGCGCAGACCCGGCTGGAACGGCTGGTGCAGCAGGGCCTGTGGCGGCGCTTTCCGCAAGGGGTGGACCCGGACACCGCCGCCAAGGTCGAAAAGGAATTGCGCATCATCGCCAATCTGGGGTTCGCGGCCTATTTCCTGACGGTGAATGACATCGTGGATTTCGCGCGCAGCCGCGGCATCCTGTGTCAGGGCCGGGGCTCGGCGGCGAATTCGGTGATCTGCTACGCGCTGGGCATCACCGAAGTCCCGCCCGACACGATCTCGATGGTCTTCGAGCGCTTCATGTCCGAAGCCCGTGGCGAGCCGCCCGATATTGACGTCGATTTCGAGCATGAGCGCCGCGAAGAGGTGATCCAGTGGATCTATGACCGCTACGGGCGCGACCGCGCTGGCCTGACGGCCACAGTGATCCATTTCCGCTCGCGCGCCGCTGTGCGCGAAGTGGGCAAGGTGATGGGGCTCTCGGCAGATGTCGTCTCGGCCCTGGCGGGCAGTTCGATGGGCTGGCGATCCGGGCCGCCCGCGCCGGAACGCTTGCGCGAATTGGGGCTGGACCCGGAAGAGCCGCGCTTGGCCCAGACCACAGCGCTGATCGCCGAAATCATCGGCTTCCCCCGCCATCTGAGTCAGCATGTCGGGGGCTTTGTCATCACCAAAGGGCGGCTGGATGCGCTCTGCCCGATCGAGAATGCTGCGATGGAGGGGCGCACGGTCATCGAATGGGACAAGGATGACATCAACGCGCTGGGCATCCTGAAGGTTGATGTGCTGTCCCTGGGCATGCTGACCTGCATCCGCAAATGTTTCGACCTGATCGCGCTGCATGGGGGCGGGCGCTACACGCTCGAAAACCTGCCGCGCGAGGACAGTGCGACCTATGACATGCTCTGCCGCGCCGATGCGATTGGCGTCTTTCAGGTGGAAAGCCGCGCGCAGATGAATTTCCTGCCACGGATGCGGCCGCGCTGCCTCTATGATCTGGTGATCGAGGTCGCCATCGTCCGCCCCGGCCCCATTCAGGGCGGCATGGTGCATCCCTACATTCGCCGCCGTCAGGGGAAAGAGCCCGTGCATCTGCCCTCGCGCGAACTGCGCGGTGTCCTTGAGCGTACTTTGGGCGTACCGCTCTTTCAGGAACAAGCCATGCAGATCGCCGTTGTGGCCGCCGGCTTCACGCCCGAAGAAGCCGACCGCCTGCGCCGCTCGCTCTCGACCTTCAAGCGCAATGGCACAATCAGCAGTTTTCGCGACCGCTTTCTGGCGGGGATGCACAAGCGCGGTTATGATCCGGCCTTCGCGCAGGCCTGTTTCGCCCAGATCGAAGGCTTTGGCGAATATGGCTTTCCTGAAAGCCACGCTGCCAGTTTCGCGCTGCTGGTCTATGCCTCGGCCTGGTTGAAACACCACCATCCAGCAGCCTTTGCCTGCGCGCTTCTCAACAGCCAGCCGATGGGCTTCTACGCCCCCGCCCAGATCGTGCGCGATGCGCGTGAACATGGGGTAGAAATCCGCCCCGTCTCGGTTAATCACTCACACTGGGATTGCACGCTGGAACCGCGCGCCGATGGCCGTCTGGCCCTGCGCCTGGGATTTCGGCAAGTGCGCTGCATGGGGCAGGACGATGCAGACTGGATCGCAGGCGCGCGCGGGAATGGCTACCCGGATGTCGAAAGCCTGTGGCGCCGCGCGGGTGTCGCGCCCGCCACGCTGACACAACTGGCCGAGGCCGACGCACTGGCCAGCCTCGGCCTGGCCCGGCGCGAAGCGCTCTGGGCCGTGCGCGCGCTGAAAGCCCCGAAACCGCTGCCACTGTTTGACACCGGGCTGGAAGGCGAGGCGATCAGCGAGCCCGATGTGACGCTGCCCACGCCCTCACTGGGCGAGGCGGTGGTCGAGGATTATCTGACCCTGCGCCTGTCGCTGCGCGCCCATCCAATGGAATTGCTGCGCCCATGCCTACCCGCCCTGACCCCACATGACAGGCTACCGCAAGCGCAGGGGCGACTCACAGTCTGCGGTCTGGTGATCACACGCCAGCGCCCCGGCACGGCCTCGGGGGTGATCTTCATCACGCTCGAAGATGAAACCGGCGTCAGCAATATCGTGGTCTGGCCGAAGATCTATGAGGCCAACCGCCGTGCCGTGCTCGGTGGACGGCTGTTGCAGATCACCGGCCGGGTGCAGCGCGAAGGGGCCGTGATCCATGTCATCGCCGAGAAGATCACCGATTGCTCGCATCTGCTTAGCGAGATGGGGCGCGGGCTGATCGACCCGACCGCAGGGCGCAGCGATGAAGCTCGCCGCCCTGTGCCCACACGCCAGCCACGATCGGTGCGCCACCCCCGCGAACAGGCCAAGCAGTTATTCCCCAGCCGCGATTTCCACTGATCGCCTGTGCTCAGAACCCGATGCGAATCTGCCATTTTCTTGCTGAAAATACTCTCGCCGAAGGCAGCGGGCCACAAGGCCCGCTCTCAGCGCAGAGTCCTGCTCCGGGCGGGTTGCGCATTGCGCCGGAAGGTCAGGTAATGCGGCTTACGCCCTTCGCGCAGCGCCTTCTGCTCGTATCGGGTCGAAAGCCAATCCTCCCACGGCGCTTCCCAATCTGCAGGCGCGGGTGTCAGACAGTCGAAACCGGCAGACGGTACTTCTTCCAGTGTCTGGCGCACATAATCTGGAATATCGGTCGCCACACGGAACAGCGCACCGGGTTTGAGCACACGCGCCAAGGGGTCAAGGTGATCGGGCGTGACAAAACGGCGCCGGTGATGGCGGGCTTTGGGCCAGGGGTCGGGATAAAGCAAAAAGGCGCGATCCAGACAAGCGTCCGGCAACACGTCAAAGAGTTCACGCACATCCCAGGGATGCAGGCGCAGATTGGTCACAGGGTTGCGCCGCAGTTTGCCCAGCAGCATGGCCACACCATTGATGAAAGGCTCGCAGCCAATGAAACCCACATGCGGCTTCAGCTTGCACTGGTGCAGCAGATGCTCACCACCGCCAAAGCCGATTTCCAGCCAGAGCTGGCGGTCATCGCCAAAGAACCCTGCAGGATCGACCGGGATACGCGATGGGTTGTCGCTTTCGGACACACCCGGCAGGCGCAGCTTCTCCAGATCGTCGCGCAAATGTGCTTTCTGCGTCGGGCGCAGAGTCTTGCCCTTGATCCGGCCATAGAAATTGCGATCCGGGCGGGGCTGCAAGGCGTTGGACATCGTGACAGACAGGCTCACGCAAGTGGCGTAAGGTGCGTGCTCAGCACGCACCCTACCTTGGGATCAAAGGATCAGGCTAGGCTGCGCTCGATTTCCTCGCGTTCGAAGATCTCGATCACATCGCCCTGGCGGATATCGTCGTAATTCTCGAAAGCCATCCCGCATTCCTGCCCGGACTGAACTTCCTTGACTTCATCCTTGAAGCGCTTGAGAGTCTTCAGCGTGCCTTCATGCACTACCACATTATCACGCAGCAAGCGCACCCCGGCCGAGCGTCGCGCGACCCCTTCAGTGACCAGGCAGCCCGCAACCTTGCCAACATTCGACACTTTGAACACTTCGCGAATTTCAGCATAGCCGATGAAATTCTCGCGCACTTCCGCCGAAAGCAGACCAGAGGCAGCCGCCTTGATGTCATCCACCAGATCATAAATGATCGAGTAATAGCGGATCTCGACGCCTTTTTGCTGCGCCGACCCGCGCGCTGTCGAATTGGCGCGGACATTGAAGGCGATGATCGGGGCCCCGGACGCTTCGGCCAGACCGACATCCGTGTCGGTGATTGCGCCGACGCCGTAATGCAGAACCCGCACGCGGACTTCCTCATTGCCGATCTTTTCAAGCGCCTGAACAATCGCTTCGGCCGATCCCTGCACATCGGCTTTCACCAGCACTGGCAGTTCCGCGACATCCTTATCGGCCTTCGCCTTGGCCATCAGCTGCTCAAGCGTGGTGGCCGCACCTGCGGCCGCGCGCTTGTCCTTCGCCGCCTGGGCGCGATATTCGGCAATTTCGCGTGCCTGCGCCTCGGTCGAGACGACATTGAGCACATCACCCGCTTCCGGGGTGCCATTCAGACCCAGAACTTCCACAGGAACTGACGGCCCAGCTTCCTTGATCCGTTCGCCCTTGTCATTGACAAGCGCGCGGACCTTGCCCCATTGCTCGCCCACGACGAAGATATCGCCTTGCCGCAAGGTGCCGTTCTGCACCAGCACTGTGGCCACGGGTCCGCGTCCGATATCAAGCTGGGCTTCGATCACAGCCCCCATCGCCGCGCGCGCAGGGTTGGCGCTCAGTTCCAGAATTTCAGCCTGCAGCGCGATCGATTCGAGCAACTGGTCCAGCCCCATGCCCGTCTTGGCCGAGACTTCGACGTCCTGCACATCGCCGGACATGGCTTCGACCACCACTTCATGCTGCAGAAGCTCTGTGCGGACCTTGTTGGCATCAGCGTCATGCTTGTCGCATTTGTTGATCGCGACAATCATCGGCACTTTCGCGGCTTTGGCGTGATTGATCGCTTCAATGGTCTGCGGCATGACCGAATCATCTGCGGCCACCACCAGCACAACGATATCGGTCACATTCGCCCCACGCGCCCGCATCGAGGTGAAGGCCGCGTGACCAGGTGTGTCCAGAAAGCTGAGCACGGCCCCGCCTTCGGTCATCACCTGATAAGCGCCGATATGCTGCGTGATCCCACCTGCTTCGCCTGAAACCACATTCGCCTGACGAATGGCATCGAGCAGCGAAGTCTTGCCGTGATCGACGTGACCCATGATCGTGATGATCGGCGGGCGCGGCTTCAGGTCTTCGGCCTTGTCCTCTTCCTGAACAATGACCTGCTCGACATCCGCATCCGAGACCCGAACCACTTTATGGCCGAATTCGTCAATGACCAGTTCGGCCGTATCCGCGTCAATGGTCTGGTTCATCGTCGCCATGACGCCCATCTTCATCAGCGCCTTGACCACATCGGCGACACGTTCCGCCATGCGATTGGCCAGTTCCTGCACCACGATGGTCTCAGGCAGCTGGACCTCGCGCACGACCTTCTCGCGCGACTGTGTCATGCCCATGGCCTTCTGGCGTGCACGTTCCTGCTTGCGCTTCATAGCCGCCATCGAGCGTTGACGACCGCCATCACCCGACAGCGCATCTTTCAGTGTCAGCTTGCCCGAGCGACGGCCACCGGCATCATCACGCGGCTTGGCGCGGGCCTGACGGTCATCGTCGGCGCGTTGTTTGGCAGTCTTGCGCGCATCTGGCTGCGAAACCGGCTTCGCGCGCTCTGACATCGGGGCCACAGGTGCAGGCTCTGCAGCCGGGGCTGCTTCGGCTGCCGCCTTGCGGGCCTTGCGCGCTTCCGCTTCCGCAGCTTCGCGCGCTTCCGCTTCTTCCTTCGCCTTCAGTGCCGCTTCGCGCTCGCGATCCTCGCGTTCGCGCGCTTCGGCCTCATCGCGGCGGCGCTGGCGCTCTTCCTCGCGTTCGCGCTCTTCGCGCGCGCGGGCCGCAGCTTCTTCAGTCTCGCGCGCCTTTGCAGCGGCCAACGCTTTCAGGCGACGTTCCATTTCCGCATCGGAAATGCCTGCGGGACGGCGCGCCGGATTGGACTGGGTCTGAGCAGAGCCCTGCGCAGCCGCGCTTCCTGCGGCACCCGCCTTGGGTACCACAACGCGTTTGCGCTTCTTCTCGACGACCACGGATTTCGTCCGTCCATGGCTGAAGCTTTGCTTCACATGGCCGCCCTTGCCGCCAAGTCCGAGTGTTTTCTTACCGTCTGTATCGCTCATGCGTCCGTCTTATCCTCTCCGGCAGCGTATCTGCCGATCTCTGTGCGCAAACCTTGCAGTCTTGCCGCTTCCTCTACAACAGCTTGACTGAGTCCACCAGCACGAAGCGCGGCATGTATCACATGATCGCGCCCGAAAGCCAAACCCAATTCCTGCGCGCTCAGACAACCGATATAGCTGTCTGGCCCATCGGGCGGGCGCAGTTTCGTCTTGCCGCGTTCTGATCCATCATACGCCTGGATCAGGGTTTCCATCTCACCTCGCATGGCGAGATCGCGGCATTTCTCATATCCCGCCACCACCTGCCCGCTTTTGCGGGCGAGTGACAGCAATTCCACGACGCGCCGGGCGAGCAGTGTCTCGACCAGATCGCCAAGCCCCTGTGGCACAGACACAGCCTGCCGCGCCGCGCGGGCAAAGAGCTTCTTTGCCTCGGCCTTGTCGAGCGCTGCACGATCCGCGCTGACCCAGATCCCCCGTCCCGGCAGCTTGCCTGCCAGATCCGGGACGATCTGCGCCTCTGGCCCGACCACAAAACGGATCAGACCAGCTGTGTCGCCACTCTTGCCAGTGGCGATGCAGCGGCGCTCTGGCCCCTCACGGTCTGATCTCTTGCCGCCGCGCGCCATGATCAGTGCCTGACCCCCTCACTGCGCTGTTTCTTCGGGGGCGTCTTCGCTGTCTTCTTCCTCAGCGGCTTCCAGATCGCTCGGATCCACCCAGCCCAGCATCACCCGAGCCGTCATGATCATATGCTGGGCTTCTTCCAGCCCGACATCGAAACTTTCCAGCAACCCATCATCCTTGACGCGCTGGCCGTCCTGGGTGGTCCAGCCCCCGGCAAGTTCCCAATCCGCGCAAGTCGCGAAATCATCGAGCGTCTTGATGCCGTCTTTTGCCAGGGCTTCGACCATCTGCGGGCTCAGCCCCTCGAAGCTGATCAGACTGTCCTCGGCCCCCAATTCGCGGGCATTGGCGAGCGCTGCCGCCGCGATGGTTTCCAACTTTTCACGCGCGCGGGTCTGAAGTTCCTCGGCGGTTTCCTCGTCGAAGCCGTCAATGGTCAGCAGCTCGTCCATATCGACATAGGCGACTTCTTCGAGCGAAGTGAATTCCTCGGCGACCAGAAGCTGCGCCATCATCTCGTCGATGTCCAGCTCATCCATGAACAGCTTGGTGCGCTCGGCGAATTCGGCCTGACGGCGGGTTGATTCTTCCGATTCGGTCAGAATATCAATGTCGAGCCCGGTCAACTGGCTGGCCAGACGCACATTCTGCCCGCGCCGACCGATGGCCAGCGACAGCTGCTCATCCGGCACCACGACTTCGATCTTGCCCGCTTCCTCGTCGATCACGACCTTGCTGACTTCAGCAGGTTGCAGCGCGTTGACAAGAAAAGTCGCCTGATCTTCGGTCCAGGGAATGATGTCGATCTTCTCGCCCTGAAGTTCGTTCACGACCGCCTGCACGCGGCTGCCGCGCATACCGACACACGCACCCACAGGGTCGATGGAATTGTCATAGCTGATCACGCCGATCTTGGCGCGCGAACCAGGGTCGCGGGCAACGGCCTTGATCTCGATGATGCCATCATAAATCTCTGGCACTTCCATCTTGAACAGCTCGGCCATGAATTCCGGCGCTGTGCGCGACAGGAAGATCTGCGGCCCGCGCGCTTCGCGGCGCACATCCTTGACATAGCAGCGGATGCGGTCGCCTTGCCGGTAGCTTTCGCGGCCGATCTTCTCATTGCGGCGCAGCACGGCTTCGCCGCGGCCGATATCGACGATGACATTGCCATATTCTTCGCGCTTCACGACACCATTCAGGATTGTATGTGCGCGATCCTTGAATTCTTCATACTGGCGATCCCGCTCAGCTTCGCGCACGCGCTGCAAGATCACCTGCTTGGCCGATTGCGCGGCGATCCGGCCGAGTTCGACCGGGGGCACAGTGTCGATGATCTCATCCCCGATCTGGGGATTGTCCAGATAGGGCGCAGCCTGCGCAACCGTCAGTTGCGCATGGTAGTTTTCCAGCTCGTCATCAGGAACCACTGTGCGGATGCGCGAAAACTGCGCCACGCCAGTCTTGCGGTCGATCTTGACGCGAATGTCCATGTCAGCGCCGTAGCGGGACTTGGCTGCGCGCGCGAGACTGTCTTCCATCGCCTGAATGACCAGTTCGGGGTCGATCATCTTCTCGCGTGCCACCGCTTCGGCGGTCTGCAGCAGTTCCAGCTGGTTGGCAGACGTGATTACCATCTCTCAGTCCTCCTGACGGGTCGCGGGTTCCGCGCCCTCCTCGTTATCGGTCTCGATCTCGTCAAACTGGCTTTCGTCAATCGCACCGCTCGCCTTGCGCGCGCGCAGCATCTCGGCAATCAGATCATCGGTCAGGATCAGCTTGGCATCTGACAGCCAGTCGAATTGCAGCCCGATGGTCACTGTCTCATCGCCCTCTTCAAGCTCGATCAGCACTTCCTCGCCGTCGACACCGGCCAGCACGCCCTTGAAGCGGCGACGGCCGTCAATCAGCTCGGTCGTCTCAATCCGCGCTTCATACCCGTCCCAGGCCACAAAATCTTTCAGCCGGGTCAGCGGGCGGTCAATACCGGGGCTGGACACTTCCAGCGTATAGGCATCTTCGAGCGGGTCCTCGACATCCAGCACAGCCGATACGGCCGTCGAGATATCCGCGCAATCCTGCACTTCGATCCCGCCTTCGGGCCGGTCGGCCATGATCTGCAATGTCCGGGTCTTGCCGGACATGACGCGCAGCCGCACCAACTCGAACCCAAGCCCTTCAATGACCGGGGTCACGATGGCAGCAAGGCGCTGGTCGATCGAGGTCTTGGCGATCAGATCGCTCATCCGCGCCCTCCTTCGGGCAAAAACAAAAAAACGGGCCGCGCGGCCCGTTGTGATTTCCGGTGGAGCTTGCATGGAAGCGCCGCTGTTATGCTTCATATAGCCATGTCAGGCAGCTATTGCAAGGCCATGATCACAGCCCAAGACGCGTTGCATCGTGGCGCAGGTGGTTCATGACCCGCAAAAGCTCTGCGCTGATTCCGGGCTCGGACAGGGCATGCCCGGCAACAGGCACCATTTCCAGCCGCGACCGCCCCCAGGCCGTGTGCAAGTTCCAGGCGGTTCTGGGCGGGCAGATCATGTCGAAGCGGCCTTGCACAATGGTGCCCGGGACATCCTGCATCTTGGGTAGATCGCGCATCAAAGCCTGATCGTCGCCCAGGAAACAGCCATTGGCAAAATAGTGATTCTCAAGGCGGGCGAAGGCGCGGGCGTAATCCGAGGGCGCATCGCCGATACCCAGCCCCCGTGTCTCGACCGAGGCGAGCGCGTTCTCCCAGCGGGTCCAGCTGCGTGCAAAGCGGCTTTCTTCATGCAGATCGCCACTGAACAGCCGGCGCGCATAGGCGGCGATCATGTCATCGCGCTCGGCTTCCGGGATGGGCCGGATGAATTGCGCCCAGATCTCGGGGAAAAACCGCGCCGCGCCGCCGCCATAGAACCAGTCCAGCTCGGATTGCGTGCCCATGAAGACCCCGCGCAGGATCAGATAGGCCGCGCGCTCCGGATGGGCCTGAGCGTAGGCCAGCGCAAGCGTCGCGCCCCAACTGCCACCAAAGACCATCCAGCGCGCAATGCCAAGCGTTTCGCGGATCAACTCGATATCGGCGATCAGATGCCGGGTCGTATTGGCACTGACCGTGGCTGCAGGCTTCGAGCGCCCGCAGCCACGCTGGTCAAACAGGATGACCCGGTAGGTTTTGGGATCGAAGAAGCGCCGCATGGTCGGGCTGCAGCCACCGCCCGGGCCGCCATGCAGGACGACCACCGGAATCCCGTCAGGATGACCGGCCTGTTCGACATAGACCCGATGCCCGTCGCCCACATCCAGAAGACGCTGGTCGAACGGGTCGGCCACAGGGTAAAGCGCTGAGGCGGCGTTGTCATGTGCTGCAGACTTATCCATTGCATAGACTATATAACGTCTCGAGCGCTCCCGCCATGGGGCGCGAGGTGAAAAACCGGAGGAAGCATGAGCGTCTCGACCATTGATCCCAGTGAAGTTGCCAAATTCGAGGCCATGGCCGCCGAATGGTGGGACCCGCATGGCAAGTTCAAACCGCTGCATATGCTCAATCCTTGCCGGTTGGACTATATCACCCAGCAGATCGCCGCCGAGTTTGATCGCGACCTGACACAGCCCCGCCCCTTTGCCGGGTTGCGATTGCTCGATATTGGCTGTGGCGGTGGCTTGCTGTCAGAACCGATGGCGCGGCTTGGGGCAACTGTGGTGGGCGCCGACGCGGCGGCGCGCAATATTCCGGTGGCGCAGTTGCATGCGGATCAGGAAGGGCTGCAGATCGACTACCGCCACACCACCGCCGAGGATATGGCCGCAGCTGGCGAGCAGTTCGATGTGGTGCTGAACATGGAAGTGGTCGAGCATGTGGCCGATCCGCTGACCTATCTGACGGCCTGCCAGCAGCTTCTGAAGCCGGGCGGGCTGATGATCTGCTCGACGCTCAACCGCAATCCGAAAAGCTACCTGATGGCGATCATTGGCGCGGAATATGTCATGCGCTGGTTGCCCAAGGGCACGCATGAATGGTCGAAATTCATCACGCCGGATGAACTTTACGACCTGATCCGCCAGGCCGGACTGGACCCGGTGGATCGCAAGGGCTTCGTGTTCAACAAGATTTCCTGGTCCTGGTCGATCTCGGAGCGGGATCTCTCTGTCAATTATGTCACGGCCTCTGTAAAGCGATGAAAGTGAGTATTTTCAGCAAGAAAATGGATCAGCTATAGGCGATGAAGAGAAGGATCGCGCCAAGGCAGAGCCGGTAGATCACATAAGGGGTGAAGCTGACCGAGCGTAAGAGCTTCATCATGAAGACCAGCGCGGCCCAGGCGGCAAAGAAGGAAATCACTGCAGCGATGGCCCCGTCACGCGCCACGTCCCAATCGGCGACGCGGATCACATCGAAGGTCATCAGCGACCCCGAGGCGATGATCGTGGGGATCGACATCAGCATCGAAAGTTTCGCGGCATCATGGCGGGCATAGCCCAGCGCGCGCGCGCCTGTGATCACGATACCAGAGCGCGATGTGCCGGGGATGAGCGCGATGGCCTGCCACAGCCCAAGATAGATCGCGTGTCTCATCGTCCAGCCCTGCGCGGTGCGGGTCTGTGCGCCCATCCGGTCAGTGAGATAGAGCACAATCCCGAAAATGATCATCATCCAGCCGATCACGGCAATCGAGCGTAGCATCTCCATCACACCAAGCAGCTTGAAGATCAGGCCGAGGATCATGACCGGAATGGTTGCAATGATCAGGCAAAGCGCGAGAAAACCTCCCTGTGTCTCGATCCGCATCCGCAGGACTTCCGGCAGACCGCGTGCGGCCAGTCCGACATCTGCGCGGAAATACCAGCAGACTGCGAAAAGCGTGCCGATATGCACTGCGACATCCAGCGCAAGGCCCTGATCTTCAAGCGGGGTCAGCGCAGGCAGCAGGATAAGGTGTCCCGAGGAGGAGACCGGCAAGAATTCGGTCAGGCCCTGAATCACGGCCAGTAGGAAGATATGAAAGAGCGTCATGACCTGTCTGTATCCTGCCTTTATGCTGAGTCGCGCTGACCCTAAAGCCTATGAGCAGACGGGGGAATCAGGAATATAGGTCATAATTGCATACCTAAAAACTGTTCGTCTGAGCGTTTTTCACTTCGCAAGCCGAGTTTTTTCTAGTTTTAGGTCAGTATATATGACTTTTCATGCAGCAGAACTCGGGTTAGAACATCGCAAAATTCTGGAGGAACACACCATGGCCAAGCAGCCAATGCTCCGTTTCGTGAAAATCGGTCGCGAGATGCCTGAGAAACGCCCGCCCAATCTGCGCGCGGACGATTTCAAAGAGATCTATGACGAGTACACCGACGAAAAGGCCGAAGAGCAAGCCGGACGATGCAGCCAATGTGGCGTGCCCTATTGCCAGAGCCATTGCCCGCTTCACAACAACATCCCCGATTGGTTGTTGATGACCGCCTCGGGACGGCTTGAAGAAGCCTATGAACTGGCGCAGGCGACCAACACTTTCCCGGAAATCTGTGGTCGCATCTGCCCGCAAGACAGGCTGTGTGAAGGCAATTGCGTGATCGAGAATTCAGGGCACGGAACTGTGACCATCGGCTCTGTGGAGAAATACATCACCGACACCGCCTGGGAGCAGGGCTGGGTCAAACCCATCGCGCCCGCGCAGGAGCGGCCTGAAGCCGTGGGGATCATCGGTGCTGGGCCCGGGGGGCTGGCCGCGGCTGATATGCTGCGCCGCGCGGGCGTGCAGGTGACAGTCTATGATCGCTATGATCGCGCGGGCGGGTTGATGACCTACGGGATCCCCGGTTTCAAGCTCGAAAAGCCGGTTGTCATGCGTCGGATCGAGCAGTTGGAAACAGGCGGTGTGGAATTCGTGCTGAATTGCACTGTGGGCGAGGATATCACCTTCGACGCCATCCGCGGCAAACATGATGCTGTTCTGATTGCGACTGGCGTCTACAAGGCCCGCGATCTGCCTGCGCCGAATGCCTCGGCCCCTGGTGTGGTCAAGGCGCTGGATTTCCTGACCGCTTCGAACCGCAAGAGCTTCGGCGATGATGTGCCAGAATTCGACAATGGCGATCTGGACGCGCGCGGCAAGCGCGTCGTCGTGATCGGCGGTGGCGATACGGCCATGGATTGCGTGCGCACAGCCGTTCGGCAGGGCGCGAAATCAGTGCGGTGCCTCTATCGTCGTGACCGCGAGAATATGCCAGGCTCGCGCCGCGAGACCCAGAATGCCGAAGAAGAGGGCGTCGAATTCATCTGGTTGACAGCACCTTCGGGCTTTGTGACCGATGACGCGGGCACTCTGACGGGGGTGCGCGTGCAGAAAATGCGCCTTGGGCAGCCTGATGCGACAGGACGCCGCGCACCGGAACTGATCGAAGGTGCGGATTACACCGAAGATGCTGATCTCGCGATCATGGCCTTGGGCTTTGAGCCGGAAGATCTGCCCACGCTCTGGGGTGTGCCGGAACTGACCGTCACGCGTTGGGGCACGATCAAGGCGAAGTTCAACACGCATGAAACTGACCTGCCCGGCGTCTGGGCCGTGGGCGATATCGTGCGCGGGGCCTCGCTGGTGGTCTGGGCGATCCGCGATGGACGGGAAGCTGCAGACTCGATCCTGACATACCTTTCGGCCCCCGCACAGGTTGCGGCCGAATAATCCTTCCGCCTTGGGACAAGGACATCAAGACATGACAAAATACGATGAAGCCTGGGCCGCAGCCGAAGAAGCCCGCCGCGCCTATGCCGCCGAACATGGGCTGTACAAGGCTGAAGACGAGCATTCTTCCTGCGGCGTGGGGCTGGTGGCCGCGCTCGATGGCAAGCCGTCGCGGCAGGTCGTGCAGAACGGGATCGATGCGCTGAAAGCGATCTGGCATCGCGGCGCGGTCGATGCAGATGGCAAGACTGGCGATGGCGCAGGCATCCATGTGCAGATCCCGGTCAATTTCTTCTATGACAAGATTCAGCGCACAGGCCATCAGCCCAAAACAGACCAGTTGGTCGCGGTTGGTCAGGTGTTTCTGCCGCGCACGGATTTCGGCGCGCAGGAACAATCGCGGACCATCGTGGAAACTGAAGTGCTACGCATGGGCTATGCAATCTATGGCTGGCGGCATGTTCCGGTAAACACGTCGGTTTTGGGCGAAAAGGCCAATGCCACCCGGCCGGAAATCGAACAGATCCTGATCCGCAACTCGAAGGGCACGGATGAAGAGACCTTCGAGCGTGAGTTGTATGTGATCCGGCGTCGGATCGAGAAAGGGATCACAGCGGCCGGGATCGCCGGGTTCTATATCTGTTCGCTCTCTTGCCGGTCGATCATCTACAAGGGGATGATGCTGGCCGAGCAGGTCGCGGAATTTTATCCCGACCTGAAGGACGAGCGCTTCGAATCCGCCTTCGCGATCTACCATCAGCGCTATTCGACCAACACATTCCCGCAATGGTGGCTGGCGCAGCCCTTCCGTATGCTGGCGCATAATGGCGAGATCAACACGCTCAAGGGCAATCTGAACTGGCTGAAAAGCCACGAGATCCGCATGGCGTCGAGCGCCTTTGGTGAGATGGCGGAAGATATCAAGCCCATCGTCGCCTCTGGTGCGTCAGACTCTGCCGCGCTGGATGCCGTGTTTGAAGTGCTGGTGCGCGCGGGGCGCAATGCGCCCATGGCCAAGACCATGCTGGTGCCCGAAGCCTGGTCCAAGCAGGCGGTGGAAATGCCAACTGCGTGGCGCGACATGTATTCCTATTGCAATTCAGTGATGGAGCCATGGGACGGCCCGGCCGCGCTTGCCATGACCGATGGGCGTTGGGTCTGCGCAGGGCTGGATCGGAACGGATTGCGGCCCATGCGCTATGTCGTGACCGGCGACGGGCTGCTGATTGCAGGGTCGGAAGCGGGTATGGTCACGGTTGATGAACTGGCCGTGCGCGAAAAAGGCGCGCTGGGGCCGGGGCAGATGATCGCAGTGGACCTGCAAAAGGGCAAGCTCTATCACGACACTGACATCAAGGACACACTAGCGCATCTGCAGCCCTTCGGCGACTGGAATGACAAGATCGTAGATCTGAACGAAAAACTGCGCGACATTCCCGAAATCCGTCAGATGGAGTCCGCGGAACTGCGCAAGCGTCAGGTCGCGGCGGGCTTCACCATCGAGGAAATCGAGCAGGTGCTTGCTCCGATGGCCGAGGATGGCAAGGAAATGATCGCCTCGATGGGCGATGACACGCCATCGGCTGTGCTGTCGAAGATCTATCGTCCGCTGTCGCATTTCTTCCGGCAGAATTTCAGTCAGGTGACCAACCCGGCGATTGACAGTTTGCGCGAATACCGGGTCATGAGCCTGAAAACCCGCTTCGGCAATCTGAAGAATGTACTGGACGAAGACAGCAGCCAGACGGAGATCCTTGTGCTGGACTCGCCTTTCGTGGCGAATGGCGAATTTGCCGAGATGGTGCGCGAATTCGGCGATCAGGTGGCGTTCATTGATTGCACTTTCCCGGCGGAAGGCGGCGAATTCGCCCTGCGCGACGGGCTGGAGCGGATCCGCGCCGAGGCCGAGGATGCCGTGCGCTCGGGTGCCGGCCATCTTGTGCTCACCGATGAGCATCAGGGGCCGGATAAAGTGGCCATGCCGATGATCCTTGCAACAAGCGCTGTGCACAGCTGGCTGACGCGCAAGGGGCTGCGGACCTTCTGTTCACTGAACCTGCGCTCGGGCGAATGTATCGACCCGCATTATTTCGCAGTGCTGATCGGCTGTGGCGCGACCACTGTGAATGCCTATCTGGCGCAGGAAACGATTGCGGACCGGATCGACCGGGGCCTGATCGACGGCAGTCTGGTCGATGCGATGCGGCGCTACCGTGAAGCAATCAATCTGGGCTTGCTCAAGATCATGTCGAAGATGGGGATTTCGGTGATCTCCAGCTATCGCGGCGGGCTGAATTTCGAAGCGGTAGGCCTGTCCCGCGCGTTGGTGGCCGAGTATTTCCCCGGCATGCAAAGCCGCATTTCCGGGATCGGGCTGCACGGCATCCAGATGAAGCTGGAAGAAGTGCATGCCAAGGGCTGGCGGCAAGGACAGGATGTGCTGCCCATCGGTGGGTTCTACAAGGCGCGGCGCTCTGGCGAGAAACATGCTTGGGAAGCGTCATCCATGCATCTGCTGCAACAGGCCTGCAACACATCCAGCTATGCGCTGTGGAAGCAGTATTCCGCTGCGATGCAGGCCAATCCGCCGATCCATCTGCGCGATCTGCTGGATATCAAGCCGCTCAGCAAGGCGATCCCGATTGAGGAAGTCGAATCGATCACGGCAATCCGCAAACGGTTCGTGACGCCCGGCATGTCGCTTGGCGCGCTCTCGCCCGAAGCGCATATGACGCTGAATATCGCGATGAACCGCATCGGCGGCAAATCAGATTCCGGCGAAGGGGGCGAGGATCCAGCCCACGCCCATCCGCTGCCCAATGGCGACAATCCCTGCGCGAAGATCAAGCAAGTGGCCTCTGGCCGGTTCGGGGTCACGGCGGAATATCTGAACGCGTGCGAAGAGCTGGAGATCAAGGTCGCGCAAGGGGCCAAGCCCGGCGAAGGCGGCCAGCTTCCGGGCATGAAGGTCACCAAGCTGATCGCGCGGCTGCGCCATTCGACGCCGGGTGTGACGCTGATCTCGCCGCCGCCGCATCACGATATCTATTCGATCGAGGATCTGGCGCAGCTGATCTATGACCTGAAACAGATCAACCCGCGCGCGAAAGTGACTGTGAAACTGGTGGCGCAATCTGGCGTAGGCACGATTGCCGCCGGAGTCGCGAAAGCGAAAGCGGATGTGATCCTGATTTCGGGCCATAATGGCGGAACGGGTGCAAGCCCCGGCACATCGATCAAATACGCGGGCCTGCCTTGGGAAATGGGGCTTTCGGAAGCGCATCAGGTGCTGGCGATGAACAAGCTGCGCGAGCGCGTGACACTCCGCACTGATGGCGGGTTGCGGACCGGGCGCGACATCGTCATGGCCGCGATGTTGGGGGCTGAAGAATATGGCATCGGCACTGCGGCCCTGATTGCGATGGGCTGTATCATGGTGCGGCAATGCCAGTCGAACACCTGCCCGGTGGGTGTGTGCACACAGGATGAAAGCTTGCGCGCCAAGTTCACGGGCAATGCCGACAAGGTGGTGAACCTGATCACCTTCTACGCGCAGGAAGTCCGCGAGATTCTGGCCAGCATCGGCGCACGGTCGCTGGATGAGGTGATCGGTCGCGCAGATCTGCTGGCGCAGGTCAATCGCGGTGCCGCGCATCTGGATGATCTGGACCTGAACCCGCTTCTGCTGACCGTCGATGGCTCGGATCAGATACGCTATGATCGCTCGAAGCCGCGCAACGCCGTGCCCGATACGCTTGATGCCGAAATCATCCGCGATGCGGCGCGCTTCTTTGAAGATGGCGAGAAGATGCAGCTGTCCTACGCGGTCGAAAACACGCACCGCACTGTGGGCACCCGCGCCTCCAGCCATATCGTCAAGCGCTTCGGGATGCGCAACAAGCTGCAATCCGATCACCTGACTGTCAAACTGGCGGGCAGTGCCGGGCAATCGCTGGGCGCTTTCGCAGCGCCGGGGCTCAAGATCGAAGTCTTTGGCGATGCCAATGACTATGTCGGCAAGGGGCTTTCAGGCGGGATGATCGTGGTGCGTCCGCGCATGTCCTCGCCGCTGGTCGCGCATGACAATACCATCATCGGGAATACAGTGCTTTATGGCGCAACTGATGGGTATCTTTTCGCTGCCGGGCGCGCTGGTGAGCGCTTTGCTGTGCGCAACTCGGGCGCGAAAGTCGTGATCGAGGGCTGCGGGTCCAATGGCTGCGAATACATGACCGGGGGCGTGACTGTCATTCTTGGGTCGATCGGGGCCAATTTTGGCGCTGGCATGACTGGGGGCATGGCCTACCTGTACGACCCCGAAGGCGAAGTGGCGCCGCTGATCAATATGGAAACGCTGGTCACCTGCCCTGTGACTGTGCCGCATTGGGAAGCGCAGCTGAAATCGCTGATCGAGCGCCACGCAGCCGAGACCGACTCGCAGCGCGCGCTCGAAATCCTGCGCAACTGGGACAGCGAGAAAGCGCATTTCCTGCAGGTCTGCCCGAAGGAGATGCTGGTGCACCTGCCAGAACCCCTGAGCTACGAGGCCGAGTCCGTACCGGCCGAGTAGGACCAACAGGATAACCCCTTGCGAAACACCGGGCTGTCTTCAGCCCGGTGTTTCTTTTTGGACCGATGGTCGCCCGCCCCCGCGCGGTCCGCAGCCAAGACCGCCACAGCTGCCGGATCATGTCGCGTCCTCCGGCCTGTCTGCCTGTTTTTGCGTTCGCCCAGACCCGCCCGGCCTGCACGAAACCGCCCCCAGTTTTCCCGCATGCCCACTGCCTAGCATTTGCCCAAAACACCTTGCCGCTCTGAGCTGTGCGTGCACAAATCCGAGTGTTCTGAAAATCAAGGCTTGACCAGTCAGGATTTTAATTTCAGCCTTTCAACGTCTGCGGATTAACCCTCCACCAGACAGCCCTCTCGTATGTCACGAGAACAAGAGCGCCCTTTGGGGCATTCCAACAGTGAGGAAAAAATGAAAAAGACTGTTTTCGTCGGCACATTCGCCGCGACAGCGCTTGTGGCCGGTTTGGCCAATGCCCAGTCGACCCTTGAGCAAGTCATAGATCGGGGCGAATTGATCTGCGGCTCGAATACGGGTCAGGTCGGTTTCGGTGCCCCAGACGCTGATGGCGTCTGGCAAGGGTTTGACGTTGGCTTCTGCCGTGCCGTAGCTGCCGCCATTTTTGACGATCCGATGGCTGTCAGCTTCGTACCGCTGACCAGCCAGACGCGCTTCTCGGCGCTGGCCTCTGGCGAAGTCGATGTGCTGTCGCGCAACACCACCTGGACCTTCGTCCGCGATGTCGATCTGCAATTCAACTTTGCAGGGATCAACTATTATGACGGTCAAGGCTTCATGGTCAAATCCGATCTGGGCGTTGGCTCGGCCATGGAACTGGACGGGGCAACTGTCTGTATTGAAACCGGCACCACGACCGAATTGAACCTGGCTGACTTCTTCCGCGTCAATGGCATGAGCTACGAGCCTGTACCGGTCGACACCGCAGCGGAAGCGCAGCAGCAGTATCTGGCCGGGGCCTGCGACGTCTACACGACGGATGTGTCGGCCCTTGCCTCCAGCCGTGCGTCCTTCGCGACACCGTCCGACCATACGATCCTGCCGGAAGTCGTGTCGAAAGAGCCACTTGGCCCCGCTGTGCGCCATGGCGATGACAACTGGTATGACATCATCAAATGGACGCTGATGGCCCTCGTTGCCGCAGAAGAGCTTGGTGTCACCTCCGAAAACGTTGCTGAGCTGGCAGAGGGCAGCGATGTGCCTGAAATCAACCGCCTGCTGGGTGTCGAAGGGGGCTTCGGTGCAATGCTCGGCCTCGACAATGAATGGGCCGCGCGCGCAATCGCAGCGGTCGGCAACTATGGCGAGTTGTTTGCCAACACCATCGGGGACAACTCTCCCATCGGTCTGGAGCGCGGCATGAACGCACTCTTCGCGGATGGCGGCATGATGTACGCCATGCCGTTCCGGTAAGCTGACAGAGCGCGCGTCCTTCCAGGGACGCGCGTTTTCCGTTCGGCCATAACGGCCGGCCGAATACCAGACGATCCGGCGCGGCCCTGAAACTGCGCCATATGCAAAGGCACGCCATGTCCAGCAAAACTGATCCAAGGCAGACGGCCTCAGTTCCCGCAAAATCCAGCTTCACATTGAGCATGCTGCTGTATGATCAGCGATACCGCTCGATAACCATCCAGATTTTCGCGCTGTTTGTCCTGATGCTGGGCGTCGCCTGGTTGATCGACAACGTGTCGAGCAACCTGCAACTTCTGGGGCGCACCTTCGGCTTCGGCTTTCTCAGCCAATCCGCTGGCTATGATATCAACCAGCGCCTGATCGAATATGACAGCACCATGACGCATGGCCGTGCGGCCTTGGTGGGGTTCCTCAACACTGTGGTTCTGGCAATTCTTGGCTGTATTCTGGCAACAGTCATCGGGGTTGTGGCCGGTGTGCTGCGCCTGTCGTCAAACTGGATCGTCTCGCGGCTGGTTGGCTTCTATGTCGAGATCTTCCGCAACATTCCGACCTTGATCTGGATCCTGATTTTCGGGGCGATCATGGCCGAAGGCATGCCAGCGCCCTCGGCATTCCGAGGCGAGACCCCGACCGCTTTCATGCTGTTCGATGCCGTGGCAATTACCAATCGTGGCGTTTTTGTCCCAAGCATCCTGTTTGCGACCGAATTGGGCACGGTCAACCTTGGTCTCATCTCTCCGTCGTTGAACTGGCTTCTTATCATCGCAGTATTGTTGGCAAGTTTCTATGCAGCGCGGGCTCTGGTGTCCCATGCCAACCGAGTCCAGAACGCGACAGGTGTGCGTCCGACGACCTGGTGGAAAATCCTTGCGCTGATCTTTGTGCCGATCAGTGTCGTGTTCATCGCTCTGGGGGCGCATCTGCAACTGCCCGAATTGCGCGGCTTCAATTTTGCTGGCGGTCTGCATCTGCGCAACAGCTTCATCGCCATGTGGCTTGGCCTTGGCATCTACACTGGGGCCTTCATCGCCGAAATCGTGCGCGGGGGCATTCTCGCCATCTCGAAAGGTCAGACCGAAGCGGCCTATGCGCTGGGCCTGCAACCGGGCCGCACGATGCGCCTTGTGATCCTGCCGCAAGCGCTGCGGGTGATCATCCCGCCGCTGATCTCGCAATATTTGAACCTGACCAAGAATACCTCGCTGGGTCTGGCTGTGGGCTATATGGACCTGCGCTCGACGCTGGGCGGCATCACGATCAATCAGACAGGCCGCGAACTGGAAGGCATGATGCTCTTGATGCTGATCTATCTGGCACTCAGCCTGACGATTTCGGCGCTGATGAATGTCTATAACAACCGCGTCAAGCTGAAGGAACGCTGAGATGAGCGATACACACAGCAACACGGTTGCCTATGTCCGCGACACGATGCTGCCGCAGACCGAGCCGCCCCTGACCGAGAAAGGCGCACTCAAATGGCTGCGCGAGAACTTGTTCTCGGGCTGGCTGAATACCGGTCTGACATTGATTGCGCTCTTTATCATCTGGCAAGCGCTGATGGCGGTCGGGCCTTGGCTTTTGAACAGTGTATGGAATGCAGGATCGTTGCGCGAATGCCGTGACATTCTGGATGGCGCAACCGGGGCATGTTTCGCAGTGATTGTGGATCGCTGGCACCAGTTGCTGTTTGGTTTCTACCCGCGGCACCTGTATTGGCGACCAGTTCTGGCGTTGGTATTGCTCTTTGTGGCCCTTTCACCAGTCCTGTTCCCGTCATTGCCCCGCAGGTTGCTGACCTTTACGGCGATTTATCCCTTTCTGGCCTATCACCTGCTTTGGGGCGGGTCAGTGTGGCTGCCCATAGGTGCGGCGCTGGGATTTGTCGTCGGTGCCCTTGCCTATATTGGGCTGAAGAGAGTCAACAACCTGCTGGCCGTCTTCGGGGCCGTTCTGGCACCGGTCCTCTGGTGGCTGGTCTTGGCCGGACCTTTCGACAGCACCATGAGCGCGGTCCTGCCCTGGGGGCTGGAATTCGTGCGCTCGGACCGGTTCGGGGGTTTCCTGATTTCGCTCGTGATCGGGATTTCGGGCATTTCGCTGTCCCTGCCACTGGGTATCCTGCTGGCGCTGGGGCGGCAGTCGGACATGATCTTCATCAAATCCGTCTGCGTGGTGTTCATCGAATTCATTCGCGGTGTGCCGCTGATCACGCTTCTCTTCACGGCCTCGCTGCTGCTGAACTTCTTCCTGCCGCCCGGCACCAGCTTCGATCTGATCCTGCGCGTGATCATCATGGTGACGCTCTTCGCCTCGGCCTATATGGCAGAGGTCGTTCGCGGGGGTCTGGCTGCTCTGCCCAAGGGCCAGTATGAGGCTGCCGATGCGCTGGGTCTGGATTACTGGAAAGCGCAGCGCCTGATCATCATGCCGCAGGCGCTGAAGATCTCGATCCCCGGTATCGTGAACACCTTCATCGGGCTGTTCAAGGACACGACGCTGGTGGTCTTCATCGGTCTTCTGGACCCGATCGGCCTGTCCAACGCGATCCGCGCCTCGACCGACTGGAACGGCATCTACTGGGAGCTGTTCATCTTCATCGGCCTTCTGTTCTTCATTTTCTGCTTCGGAATGTCGCGCTATTCGCTTTATCTTGAACGCAAGCTCAAGCGTGATCATCGCTAACTGCAAGGAAATCCATCATGTCAGATCCTGTCGTAGAATTGCCCATCGACCGCGCCATCGACACAAGCCAGATGAAAGTGACCGACGAGGTTGCGATTCAAATCTCGGACATGAACAAATGGTATGGCAGTTTCCATGTGCTGCGTGCCATCAACATGACCGTAAATCGTGGCGAACGCATCGTGATCTGCGGGCCTTCGGGCTCGGGCAAGTCGACGCTCATTCGCTGTATCAACCGTCTGGAAGAACACCAGTCCGGGCAGATCATTGTGGATGGTACCGAACTGACTGGCGATCTGAAGAATATCGACAAGGTGCGCTCGGAAGTGGGCATGGTGTTTCAGCATTTCAACCTGTTCCCGCATCTGACGATTCTGGAAAACTGCACACTCGCCCCGATCTGGGTGCGCAAAGTCCCCAAGCGCGAAGCCGAAGCAACGGCGATGCATTTTCTCGAAAAGGTCAAGATTCCCGAACAGGCGAACAAATATCCCGGCCAGCTGTCAGGCGGGCAGCAACAGCGCGTCGCGATTGCGCGCTCCTTATGCATGAAGCCGCGCATCATGCTGTTTGACGAACCGACCTCGGCACTTGATCCCGAGATGATCAAGGAAGTACTCGATACGATGATCTCGCTTGCGGAAGAGGGGATGACCATGCTCTGCGTGACCCATGAAATGGGCTTTGCGCAGGCTGTGGCCAACCGTGTTATCTTCATGGACCAAGGTCAGGTGGTCGAGCAGAACACGCCGAGCGAGTTCTTCAACAATCCTCAGTCAGAGCGCACTAAACTGTTCCTGAGCCAGATACTCGGCCATTGACCCGAAGAAAATCCGCGAGGATGCTGGCGCGCTGTACCTGACGTGGAGCTCACCAACTGCGTACTGTTGTCCTGCGTGGCGACGCATGCCAAGAAACCAGCGCAGGTCGTCGGCTAAACGATGCTTCAGATCGTTTTCTGCTCCTGACCAGTCAGATGAACGGGGCGCTGCACGCTTCCTGCGCTCCTGTCCCACAACGGGCAATTCCGAAGGGATTCGTCTTGTGGCCGGGCCACAGCGTCAATCTCCGCAAGGTGGGTCTGGACGACAGAATCAAGGTACGTCTTGACGTCTTCGAGGGTGATGGCTTCGGTCAACATGGGTTTGATAATGTCATTGAAGGCCGTGTTTACAAGCGGCCCGAGCACCTCCGCTGTGGATAACTCCTTCGTCCGCAAGGAAATCTGCACGTATTTCCCCTTGTAAGACGGGTGGCCTGCCGGAAGTCTGCGCCGCCAGACGTAAACCGCCCCTCTGTGCATGGTGTGGTTGAGGCGTGCCATCTCTCGCCCCTCTGGTTCAGGTCGGAGGGCGCGAAAAGCCTGTCGCGGATCGGGGCGGCTCAAGGGGCGATTATGGCCCCTCGTGATGCACCGATGTGATGCAGTCCTGTGTCGCAGTTACCCCGAAAACAGGGGGTCACTGGGACTTAGGCCACATTCCGCGTTTTATATCAAAAACTTAGGAAAGACTGGCTGGGGTGGTAGGATTC
>SKSL01000014.1 GCA_007123015.1 Natronohydrobacter sp.
ATGTCTCAAGCCGCGACTTGCTCAGGTCGAAATGTGGGCGTAACGTTTCCAACAGAGGGGCGAGAAGGCGTTCGAACATCGCGAAGATCCTTGTGGTAGAGAATCTTCAAAATCGAATCCAAATCGCTCCTCACTGCAACAGTGTCGTGTACCGTCGACGATTCTGAAATTTCAAAATTAAGCCATTGATATTTCTAAATTAACTCTAGAAACGCCGGATTTTTCGTACAAGATTTTGAATTCTGACACCTCTGTCTTTGACAGGGGGCTATGCTTATCCAGCGTCTGGGCGCGTGCGGTTGGCGATTGATAAGTCGCAGCTTTGATCAAAAGCACCGTCAACGCCCTGTTTGGAAATTAAATTTCATCGAATCACCTAAACGTGATATTCATGAAGCCCATATCAATCAAACGGGAGATTTCTGATGTCTGGATTGTTTTCGCGCATAAGCGCACGAGCGGCGACAGGGTTGACTGTTCTCGCTCTTGCGGCAGGAATGGCACTGTCTGCGCCGACACAGGCCAAGGCAAGCACTCTTGCTGGGCTCGCCGTTGGGGGCGCAATCGTCGGGATTGTTTTGGGCGGTGCGAAAAAGCCGAAATATGAAGTCATCGCGCGCTATTGCTACAGCCACAAGACGGGCCTCTATCATCGCTGCTATTGAGGCGGTTCCATCTGCCCGAGCAGATGACATGATCCACCCAGCGAAAGGTCGTGGCTTGCCCCGGCCTTTCTTTCTGAGGATAGTCTGGACATGCCCTGTCTTATCCCGGATTTCAGCTATGAGAGCTGTCTTTTGCAGCAGGGCACCGGCTGGATTGTCGGTTTGGACGAAGCCGGGCGCGGGCCGCTGGCCGGGCCAGTGACAGCAGCGGCCGTGCGGTTGAACCCCGATGATCTGCCAGATGGTCTGCTGGATTCGAAAGCCCTGCCAGCGGCGCGTCGCGAAGCGCTGGCCGAGCAGATCATGCTGTGCGCTGCAGTCGGGATTGGCCATGCTGGCCCGCCTGAGATTGACAGGCTCAACATCTTGCAGGCTAGTTTCCTTGCCATGCAGCGTGCGATTGCGGCCTTGCCCCAGGTTCCGGATCATCTGCTGATCGACGGCAATCGTCTTCCACGGGATTTGCCTTGCCCTGCACAGGCTGTGGTCAAAGGCGATGCCAAGGTCCTGTCCATCGCCGCTGCCAGCATCATCGCCAAGGTCACACGCGACCGGATCATGCGACAGCTGGATCAGACATATCCGGGATATGGCTGGGCCAAGAATGCGGGCTATCCGACCAAGCGTCACATAAATGCCATAGCGGATCTGGGTGTGACCCCAGAGCATAGACGCTCTTTCGCGCCGATACGCAAAATCTTGTGTCCAGATGTTACATGAAGAAAACTTTTCAAACTTCTGATTCAAATAGAAATTGACGCCGAATCGTCTTTGACTCATCTTGAGATCAACAAGCGGGAGCAACCCGCAAGACGTTGAGGCAGGCATGACAATGACACAAAAAGCGCGAGGGGTCGCGATACTCCCGCTGGACCAGATACTTGCTGGCGACTGCATTGAGGTCATGACAGCGCTGCCCGAAGCCAGCGTTGATCTGATCTTCGCGGACCCGCCATACAACCTGCAACTGAAAGGCGAGCTGCACCGTCCTGATAACAGCCGCGTCGATGCTGTGGATGATGCTTGGGACCAGTTCAGCAGTTTCAAGGCCTATGATCAGTTCACCCATGCCTGGCTCGCTGCCGCACGCAGGTTGTTGAAGCCGGATGGTGCGATCTGGGTGATCGGATCTTACCACAACATCTATCGCGTTGGCAGCGCGCTGCAGGATCAGGGCTACTGGATCCTGAATGATGTGATCTGGCGCAAGTCGAATCCGATGCCGAATTTCCGTGGCAAGCGCCTGACCAATGCGCATGAGACGATGATCTGGGCCTCGAAAGCGGAAGGCGCGAAATATACCTTCAATTATGAAGCGCTCAAAGAGTTGAATGAAGGCCTGCAGATGCGCTCGGACTGGGTGCTGCCGATCTGTTCGGGACATGAGCGGCTGAAAGATTCGCAGGGCGAAAAGGCGCATCCGACGCAGAAGCCTGAAGCGCTGCTGCACCGTGTGCTGGTCGGGTCCACGAATCCCGGTGATATAGTGCTGGACCCGTTTTTCGGGACCGGCACCACTGGCGCTGTCGCCAAGATGCTGGGGCGTCGCTATATCGGCATCGAGCGGGATGCGGGCTACCGCAACGTGGCAGAAAAACGCTTGCAGCAGGTGCGCCGGATTGATGCAGAGGCGCTGAAAACCACGCTCTCGAAACGGGCACAACCGCGTGTGGCTTTCGGGCAGCTGGTCGAGCGGGGGCTGTTGCGCCCTGGTGAAGTTCTGGTCAATCCGCGTGGCATGGCGGCAAAGGTCCGCGTTGACGGCTCGCTTGTGTCAGCAGAGCATCGCGGATCGATCCATCAGGTGGGCGCGGCGATGGAAAACGCGCCGTCCTGCAATGGCTGGACCTACTGGCAATTCAAGCGCGATGGGCAGTTGATCCCGATTGATGTGCTGCGCCAGCAAATCCGCGCCGAAATGCACGACTGATCCTTTTTCACAGTTACCGCCGGTGTCCCGTGTTACCCGCCGGGGCGCCCACTGACCCCGCCCGCGTGGCGGGGTTCTTTTTTGCATTTTCTTGCTGAAAATACTCAAAAAAACGCCTCCGCAAGGAGGCGCTCTGAGAGTCTTGCGGCGCAAGCCGCGCAATTGGATCAGGCCGCAGTCAGCTGATCCCAGCATTCAAGCGCCTTGCCCGCATACATCACAGCTGGGCCACCACCCATCTGGATCGCCATGGCCAAAACATCGCCCAGCTCCTCGCGGGTCGCCCCGGCCTTGACCAGCGTTTCGACATGGAACGCAATGCAAGGTTCGCACCGAATGCCAATCGCGATCCCAAGTGCGACAAATTCCTTTTCCTTGTAGCCAAGTGCCGCGTCCTGTTTGACTGCCTGCGACAGTGCGCCAAAGCCTTTCATCGCATCCGGTACAAGTTTGGCAAGCGCACGGCTTCTGCCACGGGTCTCTGAGATAAAAGCGGGGTAATTCATCCATTCCTCACATGCTTGAATTCGCATGTGAATTGCGTGATGTCGTGCGCTCCTGCCTTGATCTGCGTCAAATTCGCAAAAACGGCTGTGCAAGTCGGGGAAGGAACGCGCGGAATTTCAAAGGCGCGTCGGTCACGGCCAGACAGATACAATCCTCTCCCGGTTCCGCGACAGGCTGGTGGTCGAGATCCTCGTCTGCGATTTCGATATCGCCGCGTCCGAAACGGGCCGTCTCATCTGCAAATACGCCTTGCAAGACCAAAGTCATTTCCATGCCGTTATGCCCATGATCAGGGACGGCAACACCCGCCGGGATGTAAAGCATGCGCGCAGTGGCGATTTTCGATGTCTGCAGGATGGCCTGGCGCACGCCACCACCGACCCCGCGCCATTCTATCTGATCAATGTCGCCGCCGACATAGCTGGCCAAGGGCTCTGGAAGAATGCCTTCGCCACGCGGTTCATGAACTGGTTTTGCGATAGCCGGGGCCGCCTTGATTCGCGCCAGTGTTGCTGCAAGTGCGCCATCCTGAAGCACAACTGACGTGGGTTGCGTCTGTTCCAGCATCGCACCGCCGATGGCGTCAAAGCTTGCCAGTCTCGCGCGGCATTCGTCACATAAAGCAATATGCGTGGCGACAGCCAGATTGAACGCCTCGGGCAAGCTGCCTGCCGAATAGGCCATCAAAAGTTTGTCGCTCAGGTGGTGGGTGATCATGGTCGTCGTCTTTCTCAACTCAGGGAGTGTCGCAGGCGTTCCAATGCCAATCTGATGCGCGACTTTATCGTTCCAAGGGGGAGACCTGTTTCTTCGGCAATTTCGCTATGCGAACGGTCGCTGAAATAGGCTTGCTCGATCATGATCCGCTGTTTCTCGGGCAGTGTCGCAATCGCCGCACTCAGTTGATCGCTCTCTTGCTGCAGAGCAATGACTTGAAGCTGATCAGGTTCTTCTTCCGGGCCCCAGAAAAGCTCTTCTGGCTCTGGCCTGCGATCACGGCGCAGCATGTCAATTCGTCGGTTCCGCGCGATCGTGAAAATCCAGGTGGCGACAGACGCGCGCGAGGGATCGAACTGAGCGGCTTTTTTCCACACAGTCACCATGACATCCTGCGCTACCTCTTCGGCCTGCGCATGGCTTGCCCCTGACTTCATGAGAAAGGCTTTGACGCGGGGTGCGAAATGCTCGAACAGGGCAGTGAATGCCGCTGTGTCTTGTGCATCACTCACCCGTTTAACCAGCGCGACCCATTCCGCCCCGTTCTGTGCCTGCACCTGCTGCTGCCTTCCATCGCGCCGCGACTTGTTGCCCCGTGCGAGGAAAGTATCCTCAGTTCGGACGACTTGTCGAGGCGCTGAGGGCGGGCGGGACATATCAAACATGTGACCATTACGCGCAGTCTTCGCCACTGGATCATTCTGAGGATCAGATAAAGCGCATAAAAATGATATCTTTTCTGAATTGATCCGTGTCGCTACGCAGTGCGTAAAGACTACGTGACAACTCGACTGAGAGGACCCGCCTGCATGCCCTTCGAAATGACGGATACCCCCGCCCGCCGCATAGCTGTGATCGGCGGAGGTATCTCTGGATTGGCTGCGGCCTACCTGATGTCCCAGCGCCATCGCGTGACCTTGTTCGAGGCCGAGCCCCGCTTAGGCGGGCATGCCCGTACTGTGGTTGCAGGAAAGCGCGGCGATCAGCCTGTGGATACGGGTTTCATCGTATTCAATTACACCAACTATCCGCATCTAACGGCACTATTCGAAAAGCTGAACGTGCCGGTCGCGACATCGAATATGTCCTTTGGTGTATCAATGGCGGGTGGGCGCTATGAGTATTCGCTCTCAGGACTGGACGAAATTTTTGCGACCCGCACCAACCTGGCTGACCCGCGCCATCTGCGGATGATCCGCGATATCCTGCGTTTCAACAAGCAGGCGCTGGCTATTGCGCAAGCCGATCCATCCCTGACCATTGGTGGCCTGATGGACGCACTTGGCACAGGCGCGTGGTTCCGCGAGCGGTATTTGTTGCCCTTCTCCGGCGCGATCTGGTCTACGCCGACTGCAAAGATCCTCGATTTCCCGGCCCATGCGATGATGGAGTTTTTCCGCAACCACGCGCTGCTGGGATATGAGGGACAGCATCAGTGGTACACGGTGCAGGGCGGGTCCATCGAATATGTCACGCGGCTGACGGCCTATCTGGAGCGCGCTGGCGTGGAGTTGCGCACAGGGTGTCCGGTGCAGTCTGTGCGGCGCGAACCGTCCGGGGTTCAGGTCAAGGTCGCAGGAGCCGGGGAAGACCAGTTCGACGAGGTCATCTTCGCCACGCATTCCGATGTGACCTTGCGCCTGCTGGCCGATCCGACTGGCGCCGAGGCGAAATATCTGGGTGACGTGAAATACCAGTCGAATGATGCGATCCTGCATTGCGACACTGATTTCATGCCCAAACGGCGCAAATGCTGGTCCAGCTGGGTCTATACCGAGCGCGGGCCGCAGGATCGCGAGCGCATCTCGCTCAGCTACTGGATGAATTCGCTGCAGCCGATCCCGCAGGACGATCCGATGTTCGTGACGCTGAACGCGAACCGTCCTGTGCGCGACGAGTGCATCTACGACACTTACAGTTTTGATCACCCGGTCTATGACACGGCCGCACTGGAAGCGCAGAACGCGATCCGCGGGTTCAACGGCACCAACCGGACATGGTTCTGCGGGGCCTGGATGCGCAGCGGCTTCCACGAGGACGGATTCGCCAGCGCGGTGGATGTGGCCCGCGCGATGGACGGTCGCGCGCGAAAACTGGCCGCCGCATGAGCGGGATTGACCATATTGCAGGCCAGACCTTTCACGGGCGGCGCGGTCCAGTGTCGAACCGCTTCACCTATGGTGTGGATTATGTGCTGTTCGATGCAGAAGCTGCAATCGCGACACCGCGGCTGATATCGCGCAACGGTCGCAATATTGCCTCGCTGCGGGACCGCGATCATGGCGGTGCGCCGGGGCAGGGGACTGGTGCAGTCTGGGTGCGCGATGTTTTGGCCGCGCATCAGATGCAGGCTGTGACCGATGGTCCTGTGCAGTTGCTGACGCAGCCGCGCGTGTTGGGGCATCTGTTCAACCCGGTCAGTTTCTGGCTTTGCCATGACCAACAGGGCGGCTTGCGCGCGGTCATCGCCGAGGTGAACAACACCTATGGCGACCGTCATTCCTATCTTTGCGTGAAGCCGGATCGGTCCGTGATCCTGCCCACAGATGAGCTGCATGCGCAGAAAATCTTCTACGTCTCGCCGTTCCAGCCGGTCGAAGGCAAGTACGCGTTTCATTTCGAGATCACGACTTCGAAGGTGAATATCCGCATTCTCTACCGGCAGGACAGCGAGGCCCCGAATGCCGGGCTGGTCGCCACACTGGCCGGTGCACGAAAGCCACTGACCAATCGCGCGATCCTTGGCGCGATGGTCGGGCGCATGGGATCGCGGCGTGTGCTCGCGCTGATCCATTGGCAGGCGCTGAAACTCTGGTGGCGCGGGGCTGCCTTCCGCACGCGGCCAGAGCCGCCCGCGCAAGAGGTGAGCCAGTGAGCCATGCGGCCAGCATAAACGTAGCTGCGCCTCGGCTTTGGGGCTATACGCTCTTCGGGGCGCTTCTGGCCATGGCGGGTCTGCCGATCTATATCCACGCGCCGTTCTTCTATGTCGAAACCTATGGCGTGTCGCTCGCAGCGCTTGGCACGCTTCTCTTCGTGCTGCGGGGCCTCGATTTTGTGCAGGATCCGGCGCTGGGCTGGGTCGCGGCCCGGTTGGCGGATTTTCGCGGGCTGGCTGTGGCTTTGGTCGCCACACTTATGGCCGGCGCGATGCTCATGCTTTTCGCCATCCCGCCCATGTTTGCCCCGCTGGCATGGTTCGCGGTAGCGCTGACGATCTTGTTTTCCTGCTATTCCTTTCTGACGATCAGCTTCTACGCCACAGGCGTCGCGCGCGGTGACAGCTTGGGGCAGGGCGGGCATGTGCGTCTGGCAGGCTGGCGCGAAACCGGGGCGCTGCTAGGTGTCTGTGTGGCCGCAGCCGCGCCTGTTGCGCTGGAAGCCGTGATACCCGCGCCCTTTACAGGCTTCGCCATCGGGTTTGCCATCGTCGCTCTGGTGGCCGTGATTGCGATGCGCACGGAATGGCCTGAATTCCGCGTGGTCACGGAGGTACAGGGCCTCTCGATCCGCGCGATCTTCGCAGACCCGACCGCGCGTCGGCTTCTGATCATCGCGCTGGTGAATGCAACACCTGTGGCGATCACGTCGACCCTGTTCCTGTTCTATGCGGAAGCTGTGCTGCAGACGGACGGGCTGGAGGGCGTCTTCCTGATCCTGCTCTTTCTGTCGGCTGCAGTCTCAGCGCCGTTCTGGGCGCGTCTGGCGCGGCGGATGGGGGCAAAAACCGCGCTTTTGGGCGGGATGGTGTTGGCCGCCCTCAGCTTCGCCTTTGTCACCACACTGGGCCCCGGCGATCTGGCGCTTTTCGCGCTGATCTGCGTTGTTTCGGGGGCAGGGATCGGTGCAGACCTGACGCTGTTGCCCGCGATTTTCTCGCGCCGCATGGCACAGCTGTCGCCCGAGGCGGCGCAGGGCTTTGGCCTTTGGGCTTTTGTCACCAAGGCGACTCTCGCGCTGGCGGCGCTGATGGTTTTTCCCGCACTCGAAATCGCCGGATTTGAAGCGGGCACTGAAAACAGCCCTGCCGCGATCCAGACATTGATCCTGTTATATGCTGCCTTGCCTTCTGCTCTGAAGGCCATGGCGATCGCGCTTCTGGCGCTGACCCCATTGAAGGAGAGTTGACCATGAGCACAGTCTTGACCTTCGCGACGGGCGTCGCGATGACCTTGGGCGGGCTGGCCGTTGCACAAAGGTTCCGCGGCTTTTCGGCACAAAAGGCGCAGGATTACGCCAAGCTGGAGCCGCGGGTCGATATCCGCAAGCATCTGTCCGGCCCGATCCGCTGTGAAGGTGTGATTTATGGTCCGTTCGGGCGTGTCACGTCGCGCTTCACAGCCGATATGGAAGGGCGCTGGGATGGCAATCGCGGGGTCCTCGCCGAGAAATTCACCTATGACAGTGGTACGAAACAGGATCGCGAATGGCGGCTGACGATTGGCAATGACGGGCGGATCGTGGCGGAAGCAGATGATCTGGTGGGCAAGGGCGCGGGCCAGCAAGAGGGCGCGGCGCTGCATCTGCGCTACACGATCCGATTGCCGGAAAATGCTGGCGGGCATGCGCTGGAGGTCACCGATTGGATGTATCTGGTCGATGACAAGACCATCGTCAATCGCAGCCAGTTCCGCAAATTCGGGATCAAGGTCGCAGAACTGGTCGCGACGATGCGCCGGGTGGATGCATGAGGAAACTTTCGGGCAAGACCTATTGGCTGGTGGGCGCCTCTGAGGGGTTGGGACGGGCGCTGGCCATGCGGTTGTCGAAAGCGGGCTGCACCTTGGTTTTGAGCGCGCGCAATATGGACAGCCTGCTTGCCCTCGCTGAAACCCTGCCCGGCGCGGCGCGCTGCGTCATGTGTGATGTGTCCGACAAGGACTCGGTTATAGAGGCCGCGAAAGAGGCGGGCGAGATCGACGGTATGGTCTATCTGGCGGGGGTCTATTGGCCTTTCCCCGCGCAGGACTGGGACGCAGATCAGACCGAGGCCATGTTTGATGTGAACCTGACAGGGGCCGCGCGCGTGCTGGGGCAGGTCGTGCCAGGCATGATCGCGCGCAAATCCGGCCATATCGTCATCACGGGCTCGCTGTCGGGCTATCGCGGTTTGCCCGGCTCGATCGGCTACAGTTCCAGCAAGGCCGGGCTAATGCATCTGGCCGAATCCATGCATGCCGATCTGCGCGGATCGGGTGTCGATGTGCAACTGGCCAATCCCGGTTTCATCCGCACGCGTCTGACCGACAAGAACCAGTTTACCATGCCTTTTCTGATGGAACCGGACCAGGCGGCGGATGAAATGTTCACGCTGATGCGGTCCCTCAAGTTCCAGCGCGCTTTTCCGATGCTGTTTTCATGGCTGTTCCGGGGGGCGAATTTTTTGCCGGATTGGGCCTATTTCCGCGTATTCGGTCGCAAGTAAGGTGCGTGCTACAGCACGCACCTTACGACAAAGGCATTGCACCGCTCGCTACTTTGGGCGACACTGCTTGTTTAGGAGGGTGTCATGTTATCAATTAGCCCGCGCAAGATCGTCCATATCATCTACCTCGCACGCGAGGGCCATGTCGGCAACGCCGAGGCGCATGCCTTCATTGATGCGTTGAATGAGGATGAACAAACCAGCCTGACCGCTGTCGCCTGGATCGGGCGCGGTGCCTTCGAGCCTGAAGACTACAGCGAAGCCCTTGCCACAGCCTATGCAGAAGCCACGACTCCCACAGCGGATTATTTGCTTGGCATGCCGCATCTGGCAGAGAACCTCGAAAACGGCCTTGAGGCGCTCGGCATTGATGTGACTGGCGAGGAAGAGGATTTCTTGCGCCAAGGCTCCTGATACAGATTCAAGGCTGCTGGTGCTGCCATTCTGCCAGAGCAGCGTTAGGGGCTGGTCCTGTATCCCGATGCAGCGGCTTCGGCGGGATATCAGGGTCTGGGATCGGCGCTTTTGGCAGTTTTGTCACCCGCAGGTGATGGGCTTCGCGCGCGCCGAAATAAAATGCCACCACGGCACCGAGCAACCACCACAGCGGTTCGGGCACATGCCCGAGCGCCTGCATGCGCAGAGCGAACCCGTCCGGATCGCCCATCGCATAGCCGAACAGCCCCAAAGTGCCGAGAGCCAGAAGCGGGCGGGGCAGGCGGTTCAGCCCGTTCACCATGCTGTCGAACCATCCGCCGCGACCGTATCTGAATTCAGCCGCATGGCTGGCATGCGCGGCCTTGTAAGCATCATGGCCAATCTCAAGCGCGCGGGTGGCATTTGGTCGGAACACTTCTGCGACCGAAGCGACGCTCTGCCCCAGGGCTGTTGCATTGCGGGCGCGTCCGAACAGGACGCCAAACAGGGATTTGATCATGTCCAGCCCTTTACGCGTGCGTGATGCTCCGCATCGCTCAGATGAAATCGCGGTGAAATGAATTCTTCCGCGCGCCGAATCCAGCCACCTTTGCCGCCATCGCGACGGCGCGCGAATTTGCGACTGGCCGGGCGGCGATCTGCGATCCGGTAGTAATAGTCGCGCCGGGCGATGCCATAGGCATCAACCAGGTGATCCGGCGCCATCTCGTAGGCGCGCTGCGCGGCCGCAATCGTCTGCGGGCCGATCACGCCATCGACGGCAATCTGCAGCCCCATTTCCACAAAGAGCCGCTGCAGGATCCGCACAGCATTCGCCCCGGCATTGACATACATGTCGAAGACTGTCGGCCAGAGCGGGTCGGGCAAGTCTGCTATCCGGGGGCGGTGGAAGTAATGCTCGATAAAGATCTCGATTGCGTCCTCGCGCGTCAATGCGCGCACGTCCTCGATGCCGATCTGCTGGCCCGGACGCAGGTGCCGCAGCGTATGGATCGTCACACCGAAATTTGTGGCACCGCCTGGATCATGCGGGTCATCCACGAAGCCGCCTTCGCGGGCGACGATCTCGGTGGCAAGCTGGCGAATAGATGTCACGACAGGCCCTTTCATGGCTGCATCCGGTCGCGACTGTGCAACCTGCGCCCCAAGATCACGTCACCAGAGCGTACGTTCCTTGTCGCCCGACACTGCGCGCCCCCTTTTCCCGCCGGTGCCTTTGGGCTATGTGCGAGCGCAGACCACCAAGGATATGTGCAATGCAGTATGAACAGGCCGGCGATGTCGAAAAGAACTGGCGCGACGCGATCTCGGGCATAGAGGAAATCATCGAGGAAGCGCGCAAGGGTCGCATGTTCATCCTTGTCGATCATGAGGATCGCGAGAATGAAGGCGATCTGGTGATCCCGGCGCAAATGGCCACCCCGGAAGTGGTGAATTTCATGGCGACCCATGGCAAGGGCCTGATCTGCCTCACGCTTTCGAGTGAGCGCATCGACCAGTTGGGTCTGCCCTTGATGGCCTCGTCGAATTCGTCGCGCCATGAGACGGCGTTCACAGTATCGATTGAAGCGCGCGAAGGCGTCTCGACGGGTATTTCGGCCCATGACCGCGCCCGCACGATTGCTGTGGCCATTGATGAGGGCAAGGGGGCGGCAGATATCGCCACTCCGGGCCATGTCTTCCCGCTGCGCGCGCGCGATGGTGGCGTGCTGGTGCGTGCAGGGCACACGGAAGCGGCGGTGGATATCTCGCGGCTTGCCGGGCTGAACCCGTCTGGCGTGATCTGCGAGATCATGAATGACGATGGCTCGATGGCGCGGCTGCCGGATCTGGTGGCCTTCGCGCAGCGCCACGGGCTGAAGATCGGCACGATTTCCGACCTGATCGCCTACAGGCGGCGACATGACAATCTGGTGCGTGTGATGAGCGAAAGCCGGATCACCTCGGCTTATGGTGGCGACTGGACGCTGCGTGTCTATTCCGACACCACGCAAGGGGCCGAGCATATCGCGCTGATCAAGGGTGATATCACGACGCCCGAGCCTGTTTTGGTCCGCATGCATGCCTTTGACCCGTTGCGCGACATGGTCGGCACAGCTGGTGCGCCGCGCGCTGACGAGTTTTCCGACGCCATGCAGCTGATCGGCGAAGAGGGGCGCGGGGTCATCGTGCTGTTGCGCGACACGGATATGAAAATGGCCACGTCCGATGCATCCCCGCAGACACTGCGGCAATATGGGCTTGGCGCGCAGATCCTGTCTTCGCTGAATTTGCATGAGCTGATCCTGCTGACCAATTCTGCAACCCCGCGTATTGTCGGGCTCGATGGCTACGGGCTGTCGATCACGGGCACCCGCAAGATCCCTGCAACGCGAGAGGCATGACATGGCCGCGAATGAATCCCATTACAGCCTGCCACTGCCCAGTTTCGACAAGGGCCCGAAACTGTTGATCGTGGTCGCCCCCTATTACAAGGACATCGCCGATCAGCTTGTCGCAGGTGCGCAGGCGGAAATCGAGAAGGTCGGCGGCACGCATGAGTTGATCGAGGTCCCCGGCGCGCTGGAAGTGCCAACGGCCATCGGGCAGGCCTTTCGCATGGCGCATTTCGACGGGTTCGTGGCGCTGGGCTGCGTGATCCGGGGCGAGACCACCCATTATGACACAGTTTGCAATGACAGCTCGCGCGCAATCACGCTCCTGGGGCTGCAAGGGGCCTGTATCGGCAATGGCATCCTGACTGTGGAAAACCGCGCACAGGCCGAGATACGCGCCGAAGCGGCAGGCCAGAACAAGGGCGGCGGGGCAGCGGCGGCGGCCCTGCATCTGATCGCCTTGGCGCGGCGCTGGGGCGGGGCGAAACGCTCTGTCGGTTTCCTGCAGGATCGCGAGGAATTTCAGATCGCCAGTACACAGGGGCCTGTGGCATGACTGAGACCACGACTCCGCGCAAGAAACGCCCCACACAGGAGGAACGCCGCGCGCGTAAATCCGCCGCGCGCTTCTATGCTGTTCAGGCGCTGTTTCAGATGGAAGCCTCGGATGTGCCGATTGGCGAGATCACGCGACAATTCGAAGCCCATCGCATCGGGGTCGAAACGCCCGAAGAGATATGGGCCGAAGCGGATCTGGGGCATTTCCGCCACCTTGTGGAAACAACAGTGGACCAGCAAGCCGCGATTGACCAGATGACTGATCGCGCCTTGGTGGCAAAATGGCCCATCAGCCGGATTGACCCGACATTGCGCGCGTTGTTCCGGGCTGCAGGGGCAGAGCTATTGGCAACCGCGACGCCGCCGAAAGTGGTGATCTCGCAATATGTCGAGATCGCGAGCGCCTTCTTCCCGGAAGGGCGCGAAGCCAATTTCGTCAATGCTGTGCTCGATCATATGGCGCGCGAGGCGCGTGCGGACGCGTTCTGAGCCGCCGCGATGCGGCTGACCCTGACCCCTGACATGGTGTTGCAAGCCTATCGGCTGGGGGTGTTTCCCATGGCCGAAGACCGCGACTCCAAGGCGCTCTTCTGGTGCGATCCGGTGTTGCGCGGGATTCTGCCACTCGATGGACTACATCTGTCGCGGTCTCTGCGGCGCCGATTGCGCACCGCCCCGTACCGCGTCAGCCTGAACGAAGATTTCGCCGGCGTGCTGGCAGGGTGTGCCGCGCGCCCCTCGACCTGGATCAATGCCGAGATCACGACGCTTTTCACTGCCCTGCACCGACAGGGCCATGCACATGCAATCGAGGTCTGGGACGGGGATGATCTGATCGGCGGGCTGTATGGTCTGGCAATCGGGGGGCTGTTTTGCGGGGAAAGCATGTTCTCACGCCACACAGATGCCTCGAAGATCGCGCTGGCCACGCTGGTCACGCATCTGCGGGCTTGCGGCTTTGTGCTCTTTGATACGCAATATCTGACCGATCACCTGGCCAGCCTTGGCGGGATCGAAATTCCGCGCGCCACCTATCGTGCGCGCCTGGCCCATGCTTTGACACTGAAGCCTGACATCCATTGCCGCGACCTTCCCACGGGTCATGAGGTGGTGCAGTTCAATACCCATAAATCATAGCGCGCATGGTCCAGCGCATTCAGCGCCGGGCTGGAGGCAACCATCCAGCCTGAGAAAATGATCTCATCTGCGCGCGTGTCGAAAATGTCGATCCAGGCATAGGCTTCGCCTGCCGGGTTTTCGACCGGATAGCGGCATTCCCCCAACATGACAATCAGATGCCCGATCTGCGCATCTTCTCCGCGCAGCAGGGTGATATCTTCGCTGGTGCCCGCCACCCGGTCCAGCCCACGCAGCACAGCACCATTCGCCGCCGCGATCCGATCCGAGGCTGTCGGCGGGATCTGGTCATCCTGTGCCAGCCCGGCAGAGGCACCGAGTGCAAAGACCAAGGCAAGCCAAAGGTTCCGCATCATGTACACGCACCGAGCGCAGCACTTCTGCAGCGTCCGCATCATCTGACAGGGATTCACTCGGGGCTCCAGGCTTCATAATCCTTGCGCGGGGCCGGACTGGCCCGCCGGATCGATCCTTCTGGCGCATAGGCCAGCGCTGTTCCGGTCAGGTTCTCCTGATGCGGCTTTTCCCAAGCCTTGTGCTGCAACGGACGATCTGACGGTGTCTCATCCCAGGTATGATGCAGCCAGCCATGCCAGTCGGGCGAAATGCGGCTGGCCTCGGATTCGCCATTATATATCACCCAACGCTTCTTGTTGTCATGCGAGCGGTAGTAGATATTGCCCTGCTCATCCTCGCCGACTTTGACACCGTTGCGCCAAGTGAAAAAGGCCGTGTTCAGCGTGGAGAAATTCCACCAGGTCAAGAAGCGCAGCAGGAATTTCATCGCAGTAACCTCCGGGCAAGCAGCACAGCGCATGTATGCCGCAATGCAGCCGCAGAATCCAGAGCGAAGCCGTCTGCAACCCGGCTTTTCCGCTTCAGGATGGACAAGCCCGCTGTCGCGCCTATCTCGCCAGAATACCCAAATCAGGAGAAGACCCATGCCGCGTTATGAACGTCGCGCCGAAATGATCGAAGCCCTTGATCCGATCCAGTATCATGTTACGCAGGAAAACGGCACTGAGCGCCCATGGACTGGGGTCTATAATGATAACAAGCGGGCCGGGATTTATGTCGATATCGTCTCGGGCGAGCCGCTTTTCGCATCTTCGGACAAATACGACTCGGGCTGCGGCTGGCCAAGCTTCACCAAACCCCTGATCAGCGAGCATATCGTCGAGAAAACAGATACTTCGCATGGCATGACCCGCGTCGAAGTGCGCTCGCGCCATGGCGACAGCCATCTGGGCCATGTCTTCCCGGATGGACCACGCGACCGGGGCGGGTTGCGCTATTGCATAAATTCGGCCAGCCTGCGTTTTATCGCGCGCGAAGACATGGCAGCCGAAGGCTACGGTGATTGGTTGGATCAAGTCGAGGGCTGACACTGGACCGGCGCGCATGCGGGTTTACATCCCGCTAGGGCAGACTGTCAGGGGGGCGTTACATGTCAGCCGCGATCCAGTTCGAAAACACCTACGCGACCGACCTGGCAGGGCTCTATGTGCCGTGGCAGGGCAAGGAATGGCCTGATCCGCAAGTCTTGCTGCTGAACACAGCGCTTGCGCGATCGCTGGGTCTGGACGCGGATTTCCTGCAAGGGCGTGAGGGCGCGAAACTTCTGACCGGCGCAGCCCTGCCCGATACGTCGCGGCCCATTGCGCAGGCCTATGCCGGGCATCAATTCGGGGGCTTTTCGCCACAACTGGGCGATGGGCGCGCCATTTTGCTGGGCGAGATCGTCGATCCCGAAGGCCAGCGCCATGATCTGCACCTGAAAGGCTCTGGCCGCACCCCTTTTTCGCGCGGCGGGGATGGTCGTGCCGTTCTGGGCCCGGTGCTGCGCGAATATCTGATCTCGGAAGCGATGCACGCGCTGGGCGTGCCCACAACCCGCGCGCTTGCGGCCTGCACGACAGGCGACCGCGTGCTGCGCCAGAACGGGTTGGAACCGGGGGCCGTGCTGGCGCGAACCGCGTCAAGCCATCTGCGCGTCGGCACCTTCCAGTTCTTCGCGGCACGGGGCGAACAGGACAAGCTGCGCTTGCTGCTGGATTATGCCATTGCGCGCCATGATCCTGACCTGACCGGTGCGCCCGATGCCGCGCTGCGTTTCCTCAAACGCGTGGGCGCGCGGCAAGCGCAGCTGGTGGCTCAATGGATGGGGCTGGGCTTCATCCACGGGGTGATGAACACAGATAACATGACGATTTCGGGCGAGACCATTGATTACGGCCCCTGCGCCTTCATGGATTCCTACGATCCGAAAACGGTGTTCAGTTCCATCGACCATCAGGGCCGCTATGCTTATGACAATCAGCCTGCGATCCTGTTGTGGAATCTCGCGCGGCTGGCTGAAGCGCTCTTGCCGATGATCCATCCGGATGAAGATCGCGCCATCGCGCAGGCCAGCGAAGTGATCGACGCGACACGCACCCGCTACCGCGAGGCCTGGCTTGAGGTCTTTGCGAAAAAGCTGGGCCTGTGCCTGCCAGTCGCAGGCTTGATCGACGCGATGCATGCGGTTTGGGCACAGCAGAATGTTGATTTCACTCTGTTTTTCAGGGCGTTGCCAGAAGCGCTGCAGGGCCACGACGCTGCTGTGAAGGTGCTTTTCAGCGCCCCTGATGAGAAACTGGACGCCTGGCTGTCAGCCTATCGCGCTGAATTCACTGCGCAAGACGGCGATCTTGCGCCGATGGCTGCGGCGAACCCGATCTACATTCCGCGCAATCATCTGGTGGAAGAGGCGCTCACAGCCGCGTCGGAGTCAGGTGATATGGCACCCTTCCTCACGCTTCTGGAGCGGTTGCAAAACCCGTTCACGCCTGTGGACGGGGCCGAGATTTATGCCAATCCCGCCCCTGCAGATGCCCCGCGGATCGTCACCTTCTGTGGAACGTAAAGCGCGCAGCCCGCGTCAGCTGACTGGCACGACCATGCCTTTTTCGCGCGCCAGCGTGCGCATGCGCGCCTGCAGCTTCTCGAAGGCGCGCACTTCGATCTGGCGGATCCGCTCGCGGCTGACGTCATAGCGTTGTGACAGATCTTCCAGCGTCACGGGCTCGTCGCTCAGCCGTCGCTGGGTCAGCACATCGCGTTCGCGCTCATTGAGCACATCCATCGCGTCCATCAGCAATTCGCGACGCAATTCCAATTCGTCGCGTTCGGCATAATCCGCCGCCTGATCGGCGTCTTCATCTTCCAGCCAGTCCTGCCAGCTCGACGCGCCTTCTTCACTGCCGATGGTGGCATTCAGCGACGAATCACTGCCCGCAAGCCGACGATTCATCGAGATGACCTCATCCTCGGTCACATTCAGGTCGCGCGCGATCTGGGCGACATTTTCCGGGCGCAGATCGCCATCTTCCAGCGCGCCAAGCTTCGATTTCGCCTTGCGCAGGTTGAAGAACAGCTTTTTCTGCGCGCTGGTCGTGCCAAGTTTCACCAAAGACCAGGACCGCAGGATATATTCCTGGATCGAGGCGCGGATCCACCACATGGCATAAGTCGCCAGACGAAACCCCTTATCTGGGTCGAAGCGCTTGACCGCCTGCATCAACCCGACATTGGCTTCCGAGATCACTTCGGCCTGCGGCAGCCCATAGCCTCGATAGCCCATCGCGATTTTGGCAGCCAGACGCAGATGCGACGTGACGAGCTTATGCGCAGCATCCGTGTCCTGATGATCGACCCAGCGTTTCGCCAGCATGAATTCCTCTTCCGGCTCCAGCATCGGGAAGCGTCGAATTTCCTGCATATAGCGGTTCAGCCCCTGTTCAGGGCTGGGGGCGGGAAGATTGGCGTAGCTGCTCATCACAACATCCTGTCCTTTGGGCCGGTGGTTGCAGATAAGAACGCGCCCGCGCCGCTGCAACCTGTCTGGCATGAAAAAACATACAAACTCTTTACGCAGCGCGCCAAGTGCCCGATGACAGCATCACTGATTTGTGTCGCTGCGTGACCCGCGCAGCTGTTCCAGCAGATCCGCCATATCGATCGGTAGCGGGGCAGCGAAATCGAGCTTTTCTTCTGTGACCGGATGGATGAAGCCCAAAGTCGCGGCATGCAGCGCCTGCCGCCCGAACGCGGAACAGGCCGCAACACCCTCTGCCCCCAAAGCACGTTCCGAGAGCTTACGCCGCCCACCATAGACCGGATCGCCCACCAGCCCATGCCCGGCATGCGAAAGATGCACGCGGATCTGATGCGTGCGCCCGGTCTCCAGCCAGCATTCCAGCAGCGCGACTGCAGGGGGTGTGCCGAAGGCTTCCAGCACGTGCGCGCGGGTGACAGCATGGCGGCCATTTGCCCAGACCACGGCCTGTTTCTGCCGGTCATTCTTGCTGCGGGCCAGTTGACTCTGGATTTTCAGAATGTTGCCGGGCTCGAAACTGGTGCCCTTGACCCCGCGCAGGCGTGGGTCATTGCCATCCGGCACACCGTAGCAGATCGCCAGATAGCGCCGCATGACACTATGTGCCTCGAACTGTGCTGCAAGCCCCTGATGCGCGCGATCCGATTTCGCGACCACCAGCAGGCCAGAGGTTTCCTTGTCGATCCGGTGCACGATGCCGGGGCGCTTTTCCCCACCGATCCCGGACAGGCTGTCGCCGCAATGATGCAACAGCGCATTGACCAGTGTCTGATCCGGGCTGCCCGGTGCCGGGTGGACGACCATGCCTGCGGGTTTGTTCAGCACGATCAGATCCGCATCCTCCCACAGGATATCAAGCGCGATGTCCTGCGCGCGCGTCTCGACCGTGGCGGCCGCGTGCATCCGGATCACCAGCGCTTCGCCTTGCGCAACTTTCGTGCGCGGCTCGGTCAAGACAACACCCTCGCGCAGCACAGCGCCCTCTTCGATCAGTTTCATCAACCGCGAGCGCGACAGGCCCAACCCCTCTGGCACATCGCGTGCCAAGGCCTTATCGAGCCGGGCAGGGGGCTCTGGCCCGATGATGACTGTGATCTCGTGAAAAGGTGCCTGCGACATGACGATGCCCCCGGATCAGCTTCCGCCCGACCTGCGCTTGGTGAAGCGGTTGGTCGTGGTGCTGACAAGCGTGATGATTCTGGGCCTGATAGTCATTGTCGGCCTGCTTGTCACCCGTCTGGGCATGGCGTCCGCCCCCTTGGCGGTACCTGACAATGTGACCCTGCCCGAAGGCACACGGGTCGAAGCGCTGACACTGTCCGAGCGCTGGGTCATCGTGGTGACGCGTGAGGGTGAGGCGCTGTTCTTTGATCGCAGGCGTGGGCGCTTGCGTCACACGCTGCCTTTGCCCGAGGATTAAGGGACACGTCGCAACGCAGACATGGCAGGGCCGTTATTTCGCCATATCTGTCTGAAACCGTATCAGGGTGAGGGCTGGAACCTCTTCTGATTTTTGCTTGAGGGATTTGATATGGACGACACGCGTCATCCTGTGCGCTTTCACGGCACAGCCAGTGAATATTTCGGCATCTGGATCGTGAACCTGCTTCTGTCTATCGTCACCATCGGAATCTATTCCGCCTGGGCGAAAGTGCGCACCAACAAGTATTTCTATCAGAATACTGAAATCGGTGGGCGGCGGTTTGATTATCACGCCACAGGCGGCCAGATCCTGATCGGGCGCATCATTATCGTGCTGAGCTTCATCGCCATCCAGATCCTGTCGCTGGTGCCGATTGTGCTTGGCTTGGTGCTGCTTGCGTTCCTGTTCGTGTTTCCATGGCTGCTGATGCGCTCCTTGCGCTTCAATGCACGGGTGACATCCTGGTCCAATGTGCGCTTCAATTTTCATGGCCGGACGAAGGATGCCTTTCTGGTCTATCTGCTCTACCCGTTCCTGACGGTCTTCACACTGTTTCTGGCCTGGCCCTTCGCGGATCGCGCGCGGCGGAAATATGTGCTGAACCATCACAGCCTTGGCCAGTCGCGCTTTGCTTTCGACTCCGGGATCGGGCCGTTTTATGGTGCGTTCTTTGCAGCCCTCGGCGTGGTGCTGATTGTTCTGGCGCTCAGCCTTGCCAGTGCGTTGCCGGTTCTGACAGCGCTGTTCAACGACCTGAGCCTGCTCGAAAACGAGACCTTTCTGCTCGGAAACATGCTGCTGATCGTGAAGGCCTATATTGGCGTCATCGCGGGGTTCGTCATTGCAGGCATCGTCTATACAGCCATTCTTCGCAATATCCTGTTCTGCGGCACCTGGATCGAGGGTGGGCATCAGCTGCGCTCTTCAGTGTCGATCCCGCGCTATGTCTGGATCTCGGTGACCAATGCACTCGCGATCATCCTGACATTGGGGCTGATGCTGCCTTGGGCAAAGATCCGCATGGCCCGTTATCTGGCTGATCAGACAGATGTGATCGTGAATGGCGATCTGGAAGATTTCGTCGGTGATATCCTGCCCGAAGGAGGGGCTTTTGGTGATGCCTATACGGATCTGGAAGCAATTGATATGGGGCTGCCAGTGTAAACGAGGACACGCGTGACGCGCGACCTGTTCCATAGCGCCCCTGCGAAAATCGCGGGGCACCTGATGCCTGTGGGCAGTTCGCGCATGATCGACGCCGTGCTGCATGCCGAGCCGGGGCGCTTCCGTGTGATCGATACTGCGCAGGCCCTGCAGGCATCTGGCCCTATGGCGCAACTGCGCTTCGAGGCGCCGATCGGACGCGCGCCCCGTCGGCTGACCCTGCCCGATGGTGCAGTCTTCGAAACCACCGATCTTGCTGCCGTCGATGCGCTCAACCCCGGACGCGCTGTCAAGAACCTTCACCAGTCCGAGGCCTTCCGCCCACGCCTGATCGGCTTTGTCATCCTTGCCATTCTGGCCGCAATCGCCGTCTGGCGCTTTGGTCTGGCACTGCTGGTCAGCGCGGCTGTCTGGATAACCCCGCCACAATTTGCGCGTGTGATTGATGATCAGACCCTGGCCATGTTCGACCGGTTGATCCTGGAACCGACGACGCTTGACGTGCAGGAACAAGCCCGGTTGCAAGCTGATTTCGCAGCGCTGACCGCGACGCTGACCGCAGACGAATCGCACACCCCCTTGCGGCTGGAATTTCGCGCAGGCCCCATGGGCCCCAATGCCTTTGCCATGCCCGGGGGCACGGTTGTGCTGACCGATGATCTGGTGCAGTTGACCGATGACCCGGATATGGTCGCGGGCGTGATGGGGCATGAGATCGGCCATGTCATCCACCGCCACAGCCTGCGCCAGATTTACCGCGCACTGGGCATCGCCACGCTGGTGGGGTTTCTTGCGGGCGAAACGGGCCCGATTCTGGAAGCGATCCTGCTCGAAGGCAACCTGCTGCTGCAGCTGGCCTATTCCCGCGCCCATGAATTCGAAGCCGATGCCTTCGCGGTCGAGATCACCCATCGCGCAGGCTTCGACCCCGCAGGGATGATCCGCTTTTTCGAGCATCTGATCGCACAAGGGCTGAGCGACCCGATGCCGTCCTGGGGCAGCACGCATCCGCCGCATGATGAACGCATCGCCGCCATCCGCGCGCAGATTGCCACGCTGCCTGCGCGCTAAACCCGCCTTGATCCCCAGTCATGTCGCGGGATCACGCGCTGCATCCCATCATTTTCTTGCGTCAAATACTCTCGCCGAAGGCAGCGGGCCGCAAGGCCCGCCCCCTGCCTTGAAACTGCGACCAGGTTCGGACGTCATGCAAGATCACAGACGCGCAGTGTCAATCCCGATATCACCTCTCAGCCAGCACTGAGTCAATCGCAGCAAGTGTGCGTGTGCTTGCGCCGCCATGTTCGGCCAGAAAGGCAGAAATCGCTGCGGCATCTACTCTCAGGGGCTGGTCCAGTGCAGCCTGAAGTGTGGGCAAATCCGCAGCGCTGGTCGCTATGCCAGCGGCCTCGGCTTCCAGAAACGGGTATTCGATGGGCCATGTATATGGACCCGTCAGAACAGGTTTGCCAAGGCTCAGCGCTTCGATGATGTTATGCGCGCCTTTGGGCAGGAAGCCGCTGCCGGCGATGACGCGATCAGAGAGCGCGATGTAGAAATACATCTCGCCGAAGGAATCCCCGAACAGCACATCGACTTCGCCCAGCGGCATCTGCAAGCGCAGCGCGTCATCCAGCACTACGCTGCGCCGGGCCACGCGCAAGCCTGCTGCTTGCAGCCCTTGTGCGACCGCCTCGAAACGCTCGGGTTCGCGCGGAACATAGACCACTAGCGGCGCGGCGCGGCCCTTGGTGCGCAGCGTGGCCAGCAATCCCCGATAGAGCGCCTCTTCCCCCGCAACGGCGCTGCTGATGGTCAGGACCTCGCGCGCGCCGAGATGGGGGCGCAGTGCTTTCGCGGCCTCCAGCTGCGCTGCGGGGATCGGCTGATCGAAGCGCAATTCGCCCGTGACACGCAGGTCCCTGACCCCGACCGCGGCAAAGCGCTCGGCCTGTAGTCGCGATTTCACGAAAGCCCCGTCAATCGCTCCGATCAACCGCTGGCGCAGGCGCAACCCGCGCCCGTCGCGTTGCAACGGCCCTTCGCCATATTGCGCGTTGCACAGATAGAGCGGCACGCCCATGGCGCGACAGGTAAAGATCATTTCGGGCCAGACTTCGACCTCCAGCGGCAGGGCAATACGCGGACGGCACGCGCGCAGGAAGCGGCGCAGCGCGAAGGGCGTATCGAACGGGGCCCAGACCACGGCAAGTTGCCCCTGCGCGATTTCGGGGCCGAACAGCCGCAAGGCTTCGCGGCGTCCGGCCGGGGTGATATTGGTCACGACAATCCTGTCACCGCGCGCCAGCATCAGCCGGATCAGAGCTTGCGCGGATCGGATCTCGCCCAGCGAGACAGCATGCACCCAGATCGCGCCTTGCGGCAGGGAGGCGCTATAGACGCCAAAGCGCTCGGCCATGTGGCGGCGATACTCCGGATCGCGCCGCCCCCGCCGCCACAGATACAGCACCACCAGCGGCCAGAGCAGCAGCCAGGCCAGACGATAGAGCCAGAGCGCCAGCCGCAGGATCATGCGCCCGGTCCCATCAGCGCCAGCAGATCGCGGGCCAGCGTCGCTGCATCTGCGCGGGCCGCCGCGACCAGCGCCTTCGCATCCCCTGCCGGGGCCGGGGCATTCAGAGCCGTGGCAAGCGAGGCTGGCAGAACTTGCTGCGCCAGACCTTCGGACTGCAAGATTTGGTAGTCAATCGCGAAATTCGCCGTGTTGGGGCCATGCAGGACTGGCAGGCCAAGGCAGATCGCCTCCCACGGGTTATGGCCTTGCACAGGGCCGAAGCTGCCACCGATCAGCGCGCGCTGCGCCAGCCTGTACCACAAGCCCAGCTCACCGAATGTATCGGCCACCCAGACTGCCATCGCAGGCGCGGGGATACCGCCTGCGCTGCGCTGGGCGCAGGACAGCCCGGTGGCCTTCACACTGGCCATGATCCGGGGCGCGCGCGCAGGCAGGCGCGGGGCCAGGATCAGCAGCCAGCGCGGGTCTTGCGCGACAAGCTGCGCCTGCGCGGCCAGCGCGGCGGCCTCGTCCTCGGGGTGGGTCGAGGCTGCGACCCAGATCCTGCGCCCGGCCAGACGCGTTTGCAGCCGGGTCAATTCGTCCATGTCTGCCGCCAAAGGCGCGGCCGCAGGTTTCAGCGAGCGCATCCTCTGCACTGCGCGGCCTGTCAGCGTGCTCAGGTGCCCCGCGCTTGCGGCATCCTGCGCTGTGATCAGCGCAAAGCGGCGCAGCATGTCAGGGTAAAGCCCGCCCGCGCGTTGTCGCCGGGCCAGGGCTTCTGCATTCATCCGCGCATTGACATATGCCAAAGGCACACCACGCGCGGCTGTTTCACAGATCAGACCGGGCCAGAGGTCCTGTTCGGACCAGATCGCCAGATCAGGCTGCCAATGATCGAGAAAGCGGCGCGTATAGGCGGGCACATCAAGCGGCAACAACTGGTGCAGGCTTTGCGATGGCAGATTGCCCGCGACAACCTGCGCGGCAGAGCGTGCGGTCGAGGTTACAAGCACATGCAGACCCGGGCGCGCATCGAGCAGGGCTGCGATCAGCGGAC
>SKSL01000085.1 GCA_007123015.1 Natronohydrobacter sp.
GATCAGATCAGATCACATGCACTTGCGTGCCGACCTTGACCAAATCGTATAAGCGTTCCGCATGCGGGTTAAGCAGCCCGAAACACCCGTTTGACGCCCGGCGCCCGATCTTGGCAGGATTGTCGATCCCGTGGATACGGTAATATTGCCAGCTGAGGTTCATTGCACGCGTACCCAGAGGGTTGCGCGGATCGCCCCCTTCGACGCGTTCCGGCAGCGATGGGTCGCGCTTGCGCATATTGGGCGTGGGAATCCATGTCGGTTGATACCGCAGCAAAGTGATTTCCGTGGTCCCGCGACGGGTGAATTCTTCGGTCATCGGCACCGAGCAGGGATGGGCAAGATAGATGCTCTCATCCTCGGACCAGAAATGCAACGCGCGCGAATAGGTGTCGCACAGGATCGCACCATTGCGCAGGTTTGAAAAATGGTCCTGCCATTGATGACTGCGAAAGCCCATGACATTGCGGCGGACCGTGTTTTCGCGCTCATAATCCGGCAATGCCTGCGCCATCACAATCGACGGCATGGCCAAGGCGCCCAGTGCCATGGCACCACTACCGAGCAGCGCGCGCCGGGACAGGTTTTCTTTTGTCATGCGTCGTCACTCCTGACATTCATATTCATTGTGCCCTATATGTCGAAAAGTCATAGGCAGGGCAAGTCACGAGCGCGTGCAAGCAGGGATATGTTGCGCAAAAGCACATGTCACGGTCACGCCCTAAGCGTCACCAGGGCATGGCGTTTTTTGCCTGCGGTCAGCTTCAGTGGGGCCTGTAGATCGCCCGCATTTATCATCTGGCCTGCATCGGTGACGGGTGCATCATTCGCGCGCGCACCGCCTTCGGAAATCAGGCGCTTGGCGTCTTTGCCGGATTTCGCAAGCCCGGCACGCACAAAAAGCTGCGCAATGGACATGCCATCGCTGATATCAGCAGCCGCGAGCGACAGGGTCGGCAGATCCGCCCCCAAACCGCCTTTCTCGAAGACTTCGCGCGCGGTCGTCTCAGCCGCCTGCGCGGCCTCAAGCCCGTGGCACAGCGTCGTGACCTCATTGGCGAGGATGATCTTGGCCGTGTTGATCTCAGACCCTTCCAGCGCGCCAAGGCGGTTGCATTCATCCATTGGCAGTTCTGTGTAGAGCTTGAGGAAGCGCCCCACATCCGCATCTGTCGTATTGCGCCAGAATTGCCAGAATTCATACGGCGAGAGCATATCGGCATTCAGCCAGATCGCCCCGCCCTGAGACTTGCCCATCTTGCGCCCGTCCGAGGTGGTCAGCAGGGGCGTGGTCAATCCAAAGATCTCGGCATCCGCGATCCGGCGCGCAAGGTCGATGCCGTTGACGATATTGCCCCATTGATCCGACCCGCCCATTTGCAACAGGCAGCCATGACGGCGGTATATTTCAACGAAATCATAGGCTTGCAGGATCATGTAGTTGAATTCGAGAAAGCTGAGCGATTGCTCGCGGTCCAGCCGCGATTTCACGGATTCAAAGGACAGCATCCGGTTGACCGAAAAATGCCGCCCCACATCGCGCAGGAAATCAAGGTAATTCAGCCCATCGAGCCATTCGGCATTGTTCAGCATGATCGCGTCAGATGGCCCGTCCCCATAGGTCAGGTATTTCGCAAAAACCTGCTGCATGCCGTTGATATTGCTGTCGATTGCTGCGGCATCCAGCAGCGGGCGTTCCTCGGACCGGAAGCTTGGATCGCCGACTTTTGTCGTGCCTCCCCCCATCAGGGTAATCGGCCTGTGCCCGGTCTTTTGCAACCAGCGCAGCACCATGACATTCAGCAAATGCCCGACATGCAGCGATTTCGCAGTCGCATCATAGCCGATATAGGCAGGCACAACGCCTTTGATCAGCGCCTCGTCCAGACCTTGCAGATCGGTGCAATCGGCGAGAAAGCCGCGCTCGGCCATGATGCGGATGAAATCCGATTTCGGGCTATAGGTCATTTTCGCTTGTCCCGGCTGAAAGATTGGGGCGATCTATAGCCCTGTGCGGGTATAAGGGAAAGCCCATGTTGAAAGCCGAATTCAAGCGCGTTCTGGGGCTGATGTCCGGCACATCTTTTGATGGGGTGGATGCGGCTGTTCTGGAAACGGATGGCGAGGCGATCCGCGCTTTCGGGCCTTTCGCGTTCCGCCCTTATTCTGACGCTGAGCGCAGTGTTCTGCGCGCGGCGATGGGGCGCTGGCCGGGCGATCCGGGCGTGGAAGACGCCGCCGAGATCGTCGAGACCGCCCATGCCGAAATCGTGGCGCGCTTCGAAAACATCGATCTGATCGGCTTTCACGGCCAGACCCTTGCGCATGACCCGCGCGGGCGCGGCACGCATCAGGCGGGTTCGGGCGATGTGCTCGCGCTGGTTTCCGGCCTGCCCGTGGTCTGGGATTTCCGGTCCTCTGATGTGAAACTCGGCGGGCAGGGCGCGCCGCTTGCGCCCTTTTATCATTTTGCCTTGGCGCGTCATATCGGGGCAGATGCGCCGCTGGTGTTTCTGAATCTGGGCGGTGTCGGCAACCTGACCTGGGTGGACCCGCGCTGCGACAAACCCGAAGCCCCCGGCGCGCTGCTGGCGTTTGATACGGGTCCGGCCAATGCGCCGATGGATGATCTGTGTCACATGCGCCTTGGGATAGCGCGCGATGACGGCGGCGCGATTGCGGTAACTGGCACACCTGACATGGCCGTCGTGCAGGATTTCCTGAACGAGGGCTATTTCATGCGCGTCCCGCCCAAATCGCTCGACCGTGATTTTCCGGGGCTCGGCGCGCGTGTGGCGCATCTGGGCGATGCCGATGCGCTGGCCACCTTGTCGGAATGCATCGCGGCCTCGGTCGCCAGCGGCTTTGACCATTTGCCAACACCCCCGGCGCGGGTTCTGGTCTGTGGCGGCGGGCGGCATAATGCGGATCTGATGGCGCGATTGGCCGCGCATCTGCCCATGCAGGTGGCGCCGGTCGAATCTGCAGGTCTTGACGGCGACATGATCGAAGCGCAGGCTTTCGCCTATCTGGCCATGCGGGTCGCGCGGGGCTTGCCGACCTCTTGTCCCGCGACAACAGGGGTGGCAGCTGCAGTGGGCGGCGCACAGATCAGCGCGCCATGAGCAAGGAGAGCAGGATGCAGGATGTAGATGACGACCGCCCGACCGCACCTCTGGACAAATCGGAAGAACCGCTCTGGAAGCGGCTGATCTTCATGCTGATCATCGGCGCGATGCTGTCCTTCGCACAGTCGATCCTGATCCTGATCGCAGTCGTGCAATTCGTCGTGATCCTGATCGACCGCCGCCAGCCCAATGCCCGGCTGGCCGATTTTGGCTGCATGGTGGGCGCATGGGTGGCGAAGGCGGCACGCTACATGTCCGTGGCAACAGACGACAAGCCCTGGCCGTTTCAGGATATGGACTGAGCGCTTGCGAGGCGCGGTCCTGAGGCCTAAGTCTGTTGCAACCAAGCAGGAGGCAGACATGGCCCTAGACGACCGCACTGTGACGACAACCGAATTTGGCGATCTTCCCGAATGGGATTTCTCGGCGCTCTATTCCGCGCCGGACGCGCCCGAGCTGACTCGCGACTTCGACTGGCTGGCGCAGGAATGTGATGATTTTGCAAAGACTTATGAAGGAAAGCTCGCCGGGCTTGATGCGAGCGCGATGCTGGATTGCGTGCGCCGCTATGAGAAGATCGACATGGTGGCAGGCCGGCTGATGTCTTTTGCCGGGCTGCGCTATTATCAGAACACCACGGATGCGGCGCGCGCGAAATTCATGGCCGATGCCCAGGATCGCGTGACCAATGCCACGACGCCGCTTGTGTTCTTCTCGCTCGAAATGAACCGGATCGAAGACGCCGCTTTCGATGCCTTGCTTGCAGCCAATGACGATCTGGCCCGCTACCGGCCCGTTTTCGAGCGGATGCGTGCGATGCGGCCCTATCAATTGTCGGACGAGTTGGAAAAATTCCTGCATGACCAGTCAGTTGTTGGCGCATCTGCATGGAACCGGCTGTTTGACGAAACCATGGCAGGGCTGGAATTCGAGGTCGCGGGCGAAGAAGAACCGCTTGGGCTGGAAGCCACGCTGAACTTGCTCACGGATCCGGACCGCGCGCAGCGCGAGGCGGGCGCGCGGGCCTTGGCCGAAGTTTTCGGGAAGAATATCAAGCTCTTTGCCCGCGTTCATAACACATTGGTCAAAGAGAAAGAGGTCGAGGATCGCTGGCGCAAGATGCCGACCCCGCAGACGGGGCGGCATTTGTCGAACCATGTTGAACCGGAAGTGGTCGAGGCGCTGCGCAACGCCGTTGTGGCCGCCTATCCGCGCCTGAGCCACCGCTATTACAAGCTGAAAGCCAAATGGCTGGGGCTCGAGCAGCTGGAAGTCTGGGACCGCAACGCGCCCTTGCCGATGGAAGCGCCGCGCAAGATCGGCTGGGATGAAGCGCGCGAGACTGTGCTTGATGCCTATGCAGGCTTCTCGCCGCAGCTTGCGGAACTGGCAGAGCCGTTTTTCAGCAAGGGCTGGACCGATGCCGCTGTGAAACCGGGCAAGGCACCCGGCGCTTTTGCGCATCCCACTGTCACGGATGCGCATCCTTTCGTGATGCTGAACTATCTGGGCAAGCCGCGCGATGTGATGACGCTTGCGCATGAGCTGGGGCATGGTGTGCATCAGCGCCTGGCGGCAGGTCAGGGCGAGCTGTTGTCTTCGACCCCGCTGACCCTGGCCGAGACAGCGTCGGTCTTTGGCGAGATGCTGACCTTCCGGCGGCTGCTGGAAAAGGCCACATCACAAGAAGAGCGCAAGGTCCTGCTTGCGGGCAAGGTCGAGGACATGATCAACACGGTCGTCCGGCAAATCGCCTTCTATGATTTCGAATGCAAGCTGCATGCGGCGCGGCGCGAGGGCGAGTTGACACCCGAAGACATCAATGCGCTCTGGATGTCCGTTCAGGCCGAGAGTCTGGGGCCGGTATTCACCTTCATGGAAGGCTACGAGAGTTTCTGGTCCTACATCCCGCATTTCGTGCATTCGCCATTTTACGTCTATGCCTATGCGTTTGGTGACGGGTTGGTGAATGCGCTTTATGCCGCCTATGAGGCCGCGCCAGAGGGCTTTCAGGACAAGTATTTCGAGATGCTGAAAGCGGGCGGGTCGAAGCATCACAAGGAATTGCTGGCCCCGTTTGGCCTTGATGCGTCTGATCCTGCCTTCTGGGATAAGGGGCTGTCGATGATCGAAGGCTTCATCGACGAGTTGGAAGCGATGGCGTAAGCGGTCTGTAGGGTGCGTGCTGCGCACGCACCCTACGCGCCGTCATGCGGCACGATCAGCGGTGAATTGCAGCCGGGCAAGCCGCGCATAAAGCCCACCTTGCGCCACCAGTTCGTCATGGGTTCCGATCGCGACAATCCGACCTTCGTCAAAAACCACGATCCGATCCGCCTGTTTCACAGTCGCCAGCCGGTGCGCGATCACAATCGTGGTGCGGCTTTTCGACAGATGGTCCACAGCGCGCTGCACGGCCGCTTCCGATTCCGCATCGAGCGCGCTTGTCGCCTCATCCAGCAGCAGGATCGGCGCATCGCGCAAGATCGCCCGCGCAAGAGCAATCCGTTGCCGCTGCCCGCCCGACAGCATTACACCCCGTTCACCGAGCGCCGTCGCATAGCCTTCGGGCAGTTTCTGGATAAATCCATCTGCATCCGCAGCGCGCGCCGCCGAAACCACGTCTTCATCCGTGGCATCAGGGCGGCTGAAGCGGATATTCTCCATCGCAGAGCTGGCAAAGATCACCGGGTCCTGTGGCACCAGCGCAATGGCCCGCCGGAAATCACTCCGCGCCATTTTGCGCAGGTCCAGCCCGTCAATGCACACACGACCCTGCAAGGGATCATAGAACCGCATCAGAAGCTGCAGGATCGTGGTCTTGCCCGCGCCAGAAGGGCCGACAAGCGCCACCGTCTCACCTGGGGCGACCTGTAGCGACACTGTGTCAAGCGCCTGCTGGCCAGGTCGCGTCGGATAGTGAAACTGCACAGCTTCAAAACTGACAGCACCGCGCGTGGGGCGGGGCAAGGGCATCGGCATGTCAGGATCCTGCACAGTATCCACGGCTTGCAACAATTCCACCAGACGCTCGGTCGCCCCAGCCGCGCGCTGCAGTTCTGACCAGATTTCCGACAGCGCCCCGACAGAGCCCGCCACGATCACTGCATAGATCACGAATTGGGCCAATTCACCCGGGCTCATCACGCCTGCGGCGACATCGCGCGCGCCCACCCAGAGCGTGCCGAGGATCCCTGCAAAGACCAGAAAGATCACGATCACTGTCAGCAATGCGCGGGTAAAGATCCGCCGCCGCGCGACATCGAAGCTGGTTTCAGTCACGCTGTCAAAGGCCGCGCGGCTGGCCATTTCATGCGTATTGGCCTGCACTGTCTGGACAGCGCCCAAGGCTTCCGAGGCATTGCCGGAAGAGGCCGCGATCCAGTCCTGGTTCTCGCGGCTGAGCTTGCGCAGCTTGCGCCCCATCACCACAATCGGCACGATGATCGCCGGGACCATCAACAGCACAAACCCCATCAGCTTGGCCGAGGTCAGCCCCAGCAGCACCAGCCCGCCAATCAGTGTCAGGGCATTGCGCAAAGCGATCGAGACAGAAGACCCGACCACCGACTGGATCAGCGTGGTATCCGTGGTCAGGCGCGACAGAACCTCGCCTGTCATGATGCGTTCATAAAAGGCAGGTGAGCGGTCGATGACGCGCGCAAACAGCGCCTTGCGGATATCCGCGACCAGCCTCTCGCCCAGACGCGTTACAAAATAGTAGCGCAGCCCAGTGCCGAGCGCCAGCAGCCCTGCCAGCACGAAGGCGCCTGCGAAATACTGGTTCAAAAGCGCGATTTCACGCGCCTCAAACCCGTCCACGACCCGGCGCACGGCCAGTGGCAGCGCCAGAGTGATGGCCGCAGTCGAGACGAGCGCCAGAATGGCCACGGCCAGCAACAGCCGATAGGGGCGGATGAACGGCCAAAGCCCTTTGAGCGCGCTCATGTTCTTTGATTTCGCGCGGGCCTCGAGCGCCGCAGAGGTGTCAGTCATAAAGTTTGGCTCTTGTCATGGCCCCCCCGGTTTAGGTCAGAGCTGGCATGTGGGCAAGCCCTGCATCCCTTTGTCATTCTTTCGCAGAATCGGCAGCAGCCAAATCGCGCAGAGGAAGAAAAACTGTTTGTGCCGCCTTCGCATGCCGAATCTCCTGAACTGCTAAAAAGCCAAGTGAAATGTCGCTTTTTCACTCCAAGCGGCACCAAGGACGGAAAAACGCACTGCGAAATCCGCAAGAGCATGTAATCTGAGACCGCTAACACCAAGAAACAAGGAAGGAGTGGACAGATGTCTGAGACTTATCTGATTGCCTTTGACGGCAGCGACGCGAGTGAACGCGCGCTGGCCTTCGGGGCTGCGCGTGCGCGGGGCTCGGGAGCGCGACTGGTGCTTGCGCATGTGCTGGAATGGTCGCCCTATTCCTTTCTCAGCGCCGAAGAAGTGGCAGAACGCCATAAGCGCCGGACTGAAGAAGTGGGGCGCGCGGAAACTGTTATTCTGGATCCTGTCTGCAAGCGACTTCGGGCCGAGGGGCTGACTGTCGATGCGATCGTCCGCTACGGCCATGTCGCCGAGGTTCTGGGGGATCTGGCCAAGGAATTCGGTGCCACGCAGATGATGGTCGGGCGCACAGGGGAAAAAGGGCTGCAAGCGCGGCTTTTCGGCTCTGTCGCCGGGACCTTGGCCCAGATCGCGCCCGTGCCTTGCACGATCGTCCCGTGATGAATTTCAGGAGAATGAATATGAGAACTGCACTTGCGGCATTGGCCGCGATCCCGCTGCTGGCAAGCCCGGCACAGGCCGATCTGGCTGAACGCATTGATACGATTTTCGCCGCTTCCACAGGTTGGTTCGTCAATCTGATCTTCTCGGATCTGCCCGGTACGGGTGTGCCCTGGATTGTCGGATGGCTGGTCATAGGTGCACTGGTCTTCACCTTTTATTTCGGTTTCATTCAGGTCCGCGCCTTTGGCCATGCGCTGCAGATCGTGCGCGGCAAGTATTCCGACCCGCGCGACGCAGGTGAGGTCAGTCCGTTTCAGGCTTTGACCGCCGCGCTGTCAGGCACTGTGGGTCTGGGCAATATCGCTGGTGTGGCAGTTGCTGTGTCCATCGGGGGGGCTGGGGCGACCTTCTGGATGATCCTGGCCGGGCTTCTGGGGATGGCCACGAAATTCACCGAATGTACGCTGGGCGTGAAATACCGCAACGAATATCCCGATGGCAGCGTCTCGGGCGGCCCGATGTATTACATCAAGAAAGGCTTTGCCGAACGTGGCCTGCCGCTGGGCGGGTTCATGGCCGTGATGTTCTCGATCTTCTGTGTGCTGGGCGCGCTGGGGGGCGGGAACATGTTCCAGGCCAATCAGGCGGCCAGCCAGGTCGACAGTGTTCTGGGCGTGCCGACATGGATCACGGGGCTGGTCCTGTCAGGCATCGTGTTTCTGGTCATCATCGGTGGGATCAAGTCGATTGCGCGCGTGACCGAGAAAGTCGTACCTTTCATGGGCGGCGGCTATGTGATTGTGGGCATGGCGATCCTGTTCCTGAACTGGGACATGATCGGCTGGGCGTTCAGCGAGATCATCCGCGGGGCCTTTACCGATACTGGCATCATCGGCGGCATGGTTGGCGCGATCATCCAGGGCTTCCGGCGCGCGGCCTTCTCGAATGAGGCAGGCATCGGTTCTGCCGCCATTGCCCACTCGGCGGTGCGCACCAAAGAGCCGGTCAGCGAAGGCTTCGTGTCGCTGCTGGAGCCTTTCATCGATACAGTGGTGATCTGCACCATGACAGCACTTGTGATCATCATCACCCAGCAATTGCTGATCGATGCAAACACGGGGATGTATATCCTGAGCGATAATGGCCGGATCGAGACCGCAACCGGGGCCGGGGCCGGGGTGCCGTTGACATCGGCAGCTTTTGGGTCTGCCTTCTCCTGGGCACCCTATGCGCTGTCGCTGGCGGTCTTCCTGTTCGCGTTCTCGACAATGATCACATGGTCCTATTACGGTGTGAAAGCCTGGACCTATATGTTCGGTGAGGGCGAGACAAAGGAGCTGGTCTTCAAGCTGATCTTCTGCTTCTTCATCTTTGTGGGGGCTGTGACCAGCCTGGATGCTGTGATCGATTTCTCGGATGCGGCATTGTTCTCGATGGCGATCTTCAACATCATCGCGCTCTATTTCCTGATGCCGATCGTCAAGCGCGAGTTGAACAGCTATCTGCTGCGGCTCAAATCCGGGCAGATCAAGGCGTTCAAATAAACGCGGTCGCTCGCTGGTAGGGTGCGTGCTGAGCACGCACCCTACATCACCTCTCAAACACCTGCGATCAGGCGGCCACTGATGGTCCAGAGCCTTGTCCAGCCCAAGCATCGCGCAACATCGCGGCCAGCGCCAGCACGCCAGGTGCGGCCTCATTCGGGCGCAGATACAGATTGATCTTCTGCCGGGTCAGAGCTGGCAAGGCACCGCCATGGGCGATCTGCTCTGTATTGGCAGGCTCGGTTCCGGCCAGCAAGGTATGCACGGCCATGTCGCAACTGACTGCAGCTTCCAGCGTGCGGTCGGATTCGCTTTCGACCGCAGCCGTCCAGGCGATCCCTGCCGTGTCGAGCGCTTGAATGACCCCTGCGCGAAACGCGCAATACCGTCCAACGGCAAGGCGTAACGGCCGTTCCTGCCAGCAGCTTCCGCCCCGCGCCCCGATCCAGACCAGATCGCGCAGACAAAGCGTTTCCGCTTCTGGCGGGCATTGCGCTTCCGTGGTCAGGATCAGATCGCAGGCGCCTTCGCGAAACATTGTCTTTGCGTTGCTGGTATGCGTGGCATGAAGCTGCACATTCATGCGCGGATAGGCGCGCTGAAAGGCTTGCAGGATCGGCGGAATGACCGGTGTGACGATATCATAGGGCACAGCAAGACGGATCTCGCCTGACATATCCGCATCGGTCAGTCGGCCGAGCACTTCGTCATTCAGCGCCAAGATGCGCCGCGCATAGGACATGAGCTGTTCACCCGCCGCTGTCGGGACCATCTGCCGCCCACGGCGCTCGAATAACGCAAGCCCCAGACTGTCCTCCAGCCGCTTGATTTGCATCGAGACGGCTGATTGCGTCAGATGCAACACGCTGGCCGCGCGCGTCACACCGCCATGATCCTGAACAGCCAGAAGCGCACGCAGGGCTGTCATGTCGAGAACGCGCTTCATATCACAAACCCTGATCAACAAGATCAAAAACATTCGTTTTTGTTGTGTGTCATGGAGCGTTAGAAATCAAGCAATGAAATCAAAAGCTCCCAAGGCATTTCAAACTCTGAAGAAAGGAGTGCCCATGATCCACGTGCTGCACTTGCCTGCCCAATCTGCCTTTCGCTGGGTCCGCCGCATTAAATATGCACTACATCTGTCGCGCACGCGCAAGATGCTTGCACGACTTGATGCGCACCTGCTCAGCGATCTCGGCCTTACCCATGAAGAGGCCGAGCGCGAAGCCGTGCGCCGGGCATGGGATCCGCCCGGGCACTGGCTTGAGTAAGAACGGGCTGGCGGCGACTTACGCTGCCTTTTCCATCCGCAGGAAGGTGAAAAGGCCAAGCCCGGTCAGCGGCTTTTCCTCGACCACCTGCAACTCGCGCACACCGAGCACCCGCGCTTTGGGGAAGTTGGAATGCCAGCCCAGAAAATCTGCGAAAGGCGCGAATTTGCGCTCAAGCCAAGCCAGCCATCCTTCTTCGCGGGCAAAATGATTGACCAGCAGGATCTGCCCACCAGGTTTGCAGACCCGTGCCATTTCGGCCATGACCTGTTCCGGATCGGGCACAACCGAGATCAGATGCATCGCGACAACAGTGTCGAAACTGTTATCGGGAAAATCAAGCGCGCGCGCATCCATCTGGCGCAACTCTGTGACCTGCGAGAGCTGCTCTTCGGCGACCTTTGCCCGTGCGCGGGTCAGCATGTCTTCGGAGAAATCAATCCCGGTCACTTGCACTGTGTTTGCATAATAGGGAAGCGCCAAGCCAGTGCCGACACCGACTTCCAGCACGCGCCCGCCTGTTTCATTGACCACCTTGGTGGCATGGCGACGCCCCGCATGCGTGATACGCCCGAAGGTCATGTCATAGACAGGTGCCCAACGGCGGTAGCTGGTCGTAATGGCTTCTGGTTTCACGAAAGGCCCCTTTGGTGTTTTCGCTCATCTGGGGCTTCATTGACGACTGGTCAATAAAAACTGCAAGGCTAGAGAGCCAATTTTTTCGTGATCTTGCCGATATCGTTTCAGATCGAGAAGGAAATGCCACATCCACAGCTTGAAGAGGCATTGGGATTGTCGATCACGAAGCGCGCCCCGATCAGCTCCTCGGAGAAATCAATCACCGCATCTTGCAGGAAGGGCAGTGACACAGGGTCGATCAGGACGCGTTGCCCGGCCTTTTCCAGAATCAGATCATCCGGGGCCGGATCATCAAAGCGAATATCATATTGAAACCCTGAACAACCGCCGCCATCAACAGCTACGCGCAGGGCCTTGACCTCACCCGTATCTTCGGCAATCTCGGCAAGGCGGGCAAAAGCGCGATCACTCACACGCGGGGGCAGGGTTAACGACATGCGTCCGATCCAATTCTGATAACTTTGCTCTGATATAAGCTGCAAAGCCGAAATCGACAAGATGACAGGACACCCAATGCTCAACGCCTATGCCATGCGCCCCGAAGAATCGCGCGGGCGCCAGCACAAGGAAGCGATGAGCACGTTCCGTTCGCCCTTTCAGCGGGACCGGGACCGGATCATCCATTCCTCTGCCTTCCGCCGCCTGAAGCACAAGACACAGGTCTTTATCGAGCATGAGGGCGATTATTACCGCACGCGGCTGACCCATTCGATTGAAGTTGCGCAAGTCGCGCGCACATTGGCCGGAGCCTTGGGGCTGAATACGGATCTGGCCGAAGCCATCGCGCTGGCGCATGATCTGGGCCATCCGCCTTTCGGGCATACAGGCGAGGATGCGCTCTGCGACCTGATGGCGCCTTATGGCGGTTTCGACCATAATGCACAGGCACTGCGGATCGTCACCAAACTGGAACGGCATTATGCGGATTTCGACGGGCTGAATCTGACATGGGAAACGCTGGAGGGTATCGCCAAGCATAACGGACCTGTCACGGACCACGGCGGGCATCCGCTGAAAGGCGATGCGATCCCCTATGCGCTGGCCGAATGCAATGCGGGCTTTGATCTGGAGCTTTCCGGCTATGCCAGCGCGGAAGCGCAAGTGGCCGCGATTGCAGATGATATTGCCTATAACCACCATGACCTGCATGACGGGTTGCGCTCTGGTCTGTTCTCGGAGGCGGATCTGATGGATTTGCCGATCACGGGCCCGGCCTTTGTCGAAGTGGACCGGCTCTATCCGGGGCTGGAGCCGATGCGGCGCCGGCATGAAGCCCTGCGGCGCGTCTTCGGGGTCATGGTCGAAGATGTGCTTCTGGTCGCAGGGACCCGACTGGGCCCCGCAGAATTGACGCATGCGCAGGATATTCGGGAGCTGCGCTTGAAGATCATCCGCTTCTCGGACCGGTTGTTTCGAGAATTGAAGGTGATCCGGCAATTTCTGTTCACGCATATGTATCGCGCGCCCTCGGTTGTCGCGATGCGTGCGCAGGTGACCGCGATGGTGCGCGCGTTGTTTCCGCTGTATCTTGCGCGGCCAGACTTGCTGCCAGAGGAATGGCGCCGCGATGTCGAGGCTGCGCAAACCGAGACCGAATTGGCCCGGATCGTGGCCGATTATGTCGCCGGGATGACTGATCGCTTTGCGATTCAGGAACATGCGCGGTTGGTGCTGGGCGAGAGGGCACCGCCTTTGGACCCCATCGAGGGGTCCGCAGGCCGGCGCTGACGCGCAGGGGGGCGTTGCCCCCGCCCAGCCCCGCAAGGGGGCTGGGCTCCCCCAGGATATTTGCACAAGGATGAATGGGCCAGTCGGAGTCTTGGACAGTTTTGGGGCCCTGAACAGATCAGGAGAGAGAGATGGATGACAAACCAGTTCTGGTGCGGCGAATGCCATGGCCGGAAACAGCCTCGCGCCCGGTCGGGACGCCAATTCAGCCGTCAGTTGTCTATGCGTCGCGCGATCCGGATATGCTGGATGCGCAATATGAAGGGCGGCTTGAAGGCTATACTTATGCGCGCGAAGGGCACCCCAATGCGACAGTGCTGGCGCGCAAGATCGACCAGATGGAAGGGGTCGCGGGCGGGATTGTGCTGGGCTCTGGCATGGCGGCCGTGGCGGCAGTGCTGATGGGGCTTTGCCGCGCGGGCGATCATGTTCTGGGGGGCGATCAGCTATATGGGCGCTCGCTGCGGATGATGCGGGACGATCTGCCGCGGTTGGGGGTGACGACCACGCTTGCGGATCCGACAGATGCGGCCGGGTTTCTGGCTGCATTACGGCCCGAGACGCGGTTGATCCTGCTGGAAGTTGTCTCGAACCCGACCTTGCGGGTCGCTGATATCGCCGGGATTATCGCAGGCGCGCAGGCGCGCGGCGTTCTGGTGGTGATCGACAATACATTTACCACACCGCGCGGTTTTCAGCCTTTTGCGCATGGCGCCGATATCGTGATCCATTCGGTGACCAAGCTGCTGGCGGGACATTCGGATGCGACCCTGGGCTATGTGGCTGCGCGCGACCTAAGCCTGGCGCGCGCGATTTATGATTTCGCCACCACGACTGGCATGACCCCCAGCCCGTTTGACTGCTGGCTGGCCGAGCGCGGGCTCTATTCCTTCGATCTGCGCTATGACCGGGCCGAGGCGAGCGCGCAGGCGCTGGCCGATCATCTGGCCAGACTACCGGGCGTTCTGCGGGTGCTCTATCCGACGCGGCACGATCATCCGGATCATAACCGCGCTGTGGCGCTCTTGGGCGCGCGGGGCGGGCATATGGTCAGTTTCGAGATCAAGGGCGGGCGCGATGCAGCCAATCGGCTGACGCGCGGGGCCCCGAATATCGCTTTCGCGCCAACGCTGGGCGATATCGGCACGACGCTGTCGCACCCGGCGAGTTCCTCACATCGCGGGCTGACACCAGAGGCACGTCACGCGCTCGGGATCTCGGAAGGGTTCTTCCGTGTGTCTGTCGGCATGGAACCGCCAGAGCTGCTTTGCGCGGAATTCGAAGCGGCGATCGCGGCCAGTCAGATCATGGAATAAGCCTTTCATCTTATTGACCGGATTTCGCTTGACAGGGCGAGTGTCCTGTTTGACGCTTCGGTCAGGCATATTCGGCAAGGGAGGGCAGGACCGATGCTCGTCAGTCAGATCATTCGTAACAAACCGCAACAGGGCGTGGTCACATTGCGGCCGGATGTGACACTCGCCGACGCAGCGGGGCTGCTCGCCGAGAAGCGGATCGGGGCCGTCGTCATCTCTGACGATGACGAGAAAGTCGCAGGTATCCTGTCGGAACGTGATATTGTCCGCGTGATCGGCCAACGCGGCGCGTCTGCGCTGTCGGACCCGGTGCAGTCGATCATGACGCGCAATGTCTTTGGCTGCAGCCCGGACGATAATGCGGATCTGGTGCTGCAGACGATGACGCAGAAACGCTTCCGTCACTTGCCCGTGATGGACGGCGGCAAGATGGTCGCGCTGATCTCGATCGGGGATGTGGTCGCCGCGCGTCTGGCAGAGCTGGAGCTGGAAAAAGACGCGCTGACTGGCATGATCATGGGCTATTGAACGCGCAACAAGTCTTGCATCTTGCTGCGCAATATTGTTGCGTGCGCCCCTGTTAAGCTGAGAGGGGACAATCATGCGCGTGGGTCTGTATCCCGGAACATTCGATCCGCTGACCTTGGGGCATCGCGATATCATCGGGCGCGCGGCGCTTCTGGTGGACAGGCTGGTGATCGGAGTTGCGATCAATCGCGACAAAGGGCCAATGTTCTCGCTGGAAGAGCGCGTGGCGATGATCGAGCAAGAGGTCGCTGATCTGCGGGCACGGACCGGGATCGAGATTGTTGCCCATCCGTTTGAAAATCTGCTGATCGATTGCGCGCGTGATGTGGGCGCGCAGATCATCATTCGTGGTCTGCGCGCGGTCACAGATTTCGAATATGAATTTCAGATGGTCGGGATGAATCGCGCACTCGATGATTCCATCGAGACCGTGTTCCTGATGGCAGAGGTCCGCCATCAGGCCATTGCGTCAAAGCTGGTCAAGGAAATCGCGCGCCTGGGCGGCGATGTGTCAAAATTCGTCTCGCCGGTGGTGCATCAGGCTTTGGCCGCGAAGCTGGCTCAGCGGCCGTAAACAGCTTTTTCGGCAATCCGGGCGGCATCTGGCTGGTAGATGTCAAGATCAATCGCGACATCAAGTGGCATGGCTTCCAGCTCGGCCTTGGTGCGCAGATAGGCAGCGCGCTGTTTCAGACGAGTCTGGATCGTGTTCAGAATGGTGCTCATGGGGTGTCCCTTTCCTCGTGGTGACTGCTTCGCCACGGAAGATGGGACATGCTGCGCCGCAGCACAAGCTGCAGAACTGCAGAGCCGAATTGCAAGGAATGCATAGTCACCTGGGCGTGAGCCCGACCAGATCACGCGGGCGCTGTCATGGCCATCGGGCGGATCCGAAGCGCGCCTGTCCCCATGCACGCAACCTGCCACGCAGCGGGTGGTGTCATGCGCGCGCGCAGCCGGCGGAGTTGCCAGAACAGTTGCAGCGCACCCTTTTCGGCGCCACAGGCCGGGGCAGGGCAGGGCGCAAGCTGCCAGCGGCTTTCAACCCCGGCTGTGCCACCATCGCCCGAGGTCAGAACCAGTGCCAGAAGCCCTGCACCACGCTGCTGGCTGCGTCGGCGTGACAGCCCGGCTTCTGCCGCCAGATGCAGCCGGCGCAGGGGTGTCAGCGCCGGAGGGGTGCGCAAGTCCAATGTGGCACTGGCGACCGCGCCTGAACGCAGCGCTTCTTCGGCGCAGGCCAGCATCTCGATGTCATTGGCCGCATCGAGCAGGATCAGACTGTCAGCTGCCAGCCAGTCGCCCAATCCCTGCGGGTTCAGCCGATCTGCTGACCAGCGCGGCCTGATCCACAGATGCGCCCCCTGCGCCCCCATCCCCGCCAAGGCCCAGAGCGCCAGCACATGCCGCGCAGGCCCACAGAATTCATGCGCGCGCCCGTGCGAGAGCTGCAGAATATCGCCAAGACTTGTCACTTGTCCCTCAGCTTGCGCTGTCGGGCAGGGCAGGGATGCACAGGCACTGCGTGCGGGCATAGGATATATGTTCGTCATTTGTTCACATTACTGCAAACCTGCCATCAGGGCAAGCGCCCGTTTGCGCAGCAGCACAGCCAGCCGATCGCTTGCATGTCGGTCCCGTTCCGACAATAATCTGCGCGACCTTGCTCACAGGTGCCCCATGCGTTTTGCTCTGATCTCACTCCCCTTGCTCGCGCTTGCGGCCTGTCAGACAACACAGCGCGATTCAGACCAGGCCCGCGCAGATGGACCGACCTGCATCGCAGATCAGCTGCAAGATCATGTCGGCCAGCCCATATCGGCGCTGGACCACAACAGCTTGCCCCAGCCCATGCGCGTCATTGGCCCCGGCACGGCTGTCACCATGGATTACCGGATTGAGAGGTTGAATATCGAACATGACCAATCCGAGATCATCCAACGCATTTACTGTGGCTAGATTTGGCTCATATAGTCGCGCAAACCCTGTCCCGTGACAGCCGCAACAGGAAAGACGATCAATGAAACATCTGACCCTTGGCGCATCCGATCTGCGCGTCTCCGAATATTGCCTCGGGACCATGACTTATGGCAGCCAGACGGACGAGGCCGACGCCCATCGCCAGCTTGACATGGCGCTGGCCGCAGGTGTGAATTTCATTGATGCAGCGGAAATGTACCCGGTCCATCCCATCCGCCCCGAAACAACGGGCCGGACCGAGGAAATCATCGGCCGCTGGATCGCAGAGCGCCGCCCGCAAAATCTGGTGATCGCGACCAAGGTCACAGGTGTGGGATCAAATGCCGTGAAAGACGGGCCGCCCATCAGTGCTGAACGGATGCGCACGGCCGTCGCGGCCTCTTTGCGCCGCTTGCAGACCGAGTGCATCGATATCTATCAGCTGCACTGGCCCAATCGCGGCTCCTATCATTTCCGCAAAAACTGGAATTTCGATCCACGCGGGCAGAACCGCGAGGACACCCTCGCGCATATGCGCGACGTTCTGACCTGCGCTGCCGATCTGATCGCCGAGGGCAAGATCCGCCATATCGCGCTGTCCAATGAAAGCGCCTGGGGTCTGACCACCTGGCTTGATCTGGCCCGTAGCGAAGGGTTGCCGCAGATGCTGACGCTGCAGAACGAATATTCCCTGCTGTGCCGCCATTTCGACCTTGATCTGGCCGAGGCCTGCTGGAACGAAAACGTCCCGCTTCTGGCCTATTCGCCCTTGGCCGCTGGCCTGTTAAGCGGGAAATATGCCGGCAATGTCGTCCCGGATGGCTCGCGCCGCGAACGCACCCCTGATCTGGGCGGGCGCATCACAGGCCGCGTATTCGAGGCTGTGTCCGGCTATCTGGCCATCGCGCAGAATAGCGGCATTGACCCGGTCCATATGGCTCTGCAATGGACCCGGACCCGCCCGGCCCAGACTTTTCCGATTGTGGGGGCCACCAATGCGGCGCAGTTGGAACATCTGCTCAAGGGCGCAGATCTGACACTCAGCGATGAAACCTGCGCCGCCATCGACCAGCTGAACCGCGCCATGCCGATGGTGTTTTAGACTATGCTGCAAGATCTTAGACAAGGCAGGGGCCAATGGCGTTGAACGGGCTGGACGCGATTCTGTTTGACAAGGATGGCACGCTGTTCGACTTCACTGCCAGCTGGGCAGGCTGGACCGATCGGCTGTTGCGCCATATGGCGACCGGGCAGGGGGTTTCGGCGGAAACTCTGGCAGCAGCTGTCGGCTTCGATCTTCAGACAGGCCGTTTCGCGCCCGACTCAGGCGTGATCGCAGGCACAGTGGACGATTGCGCCGACCTGCTTCAGCCCCATCTGCCGAATATGGCCCGACAGGATCTGATCGCCCATCTGAACGCCACAGCGACAGAGGCCCCGATGGTGCCCGCCACGCCCCTTGCGCCGCTCTTCGACCAGTTGCGCAGCCATGGTCTTGCGCTTGGGGTCGCCACCAATGACAGCGAAACGGCTGCCCGCGCCCATCTGACCCGCGCAGGCGTTCTGGAACGCTTCACGCAGGTGCTGGGCTATGACAGCGGCTATACGCCCAAACCGGCGCCTGACATGTTGCTGGGCTTTGCAGCGCGGACAGGGCTCAGGCCCGCCCGTATCGCGATGGTCGGCGACAGCTTGCATGATTTGCACGCTGGCCGGGCCGCCGGGATGCAGACCATCGCGGTCCTGACAGGGGCCGCTGATGCCCGGTCGCTCGCGCCCCATGCCGATGCCATCCTGCCTGATATCGGCCATCTGCCGCGCTGGTTGCAGATCCTCTGACTCTAGAGCCTGTCGCGTTCATTCGCATTCACGCAACAAGCTCTAGTTTATTGTTTCCGCATGTTTTTATGCGCAAAATCGGTTCCCACTTTTGCGCAACATGCTTGAAGCCATTTCATCCTTGTCCAAATATCCTGGGGGGAGGGCGGCTTGCCGCCCGGGGGGCAACGCCCCCCGTTTCCGCCCTCACCCTGCAGAGATCACGCTTCAGTATCAAGCCAGATCGTCACAGGTCCGTCATTGACCAGATGCACGGCCATCTCTGCCCCGAAACGCCCGGTTTCCACATCCGCCCCAAGCTGTCGCAAGCTCTGCGCAAAATGCAGATACAGCCGCTCACCCTGATCCGGCGGTGCAGCAGCAGAAAACCCCGGTCGGTTGCCACTGCGCGTGTCGGCCGCCAGTGTGAACTGGCTCACAACCAAGGCCGATCCGCCCGTATCCTTCAGCGCCAGGTTCATCTTGCCGCCCGCATCGCGGAAAATTCGCAGCTTGAGGATCTTGGCCGCCAGCGCCTCGGCCTGCGCCGCCCCATCACCCTGCATCGCGCAGACCAGAATCAGCACGCCCGGACCTGTCGCCCCCAGGGTCGCGCCCTCCACCTCGACCCGCGCTGACAGAACCCGTTGTACCAGCGCCCGCATCAGAGATCCCGCGCCCAGGGCGGATTGGCACCCGCGCGCGAGACAGTCACTGCCGCCGCTTGCGTCCCAAGCCCCAGCGCCTCTTGCAGCACGGTCTCGGGAAGCGCTGTCAAAGCGGATTTGCTCAGCGCATTCGCACGCGCAAGCCCGGCCAGAAAACCCCCATTGAAAGTATCACCCGCTCCGACTGTATCGACCACAGCGACAGGCTGCGCCTGCGCATGAACGTCACCCCCTGCGACATACGCCCTCGCACCTTTGGCGCCCTCTGTCAGGATCACGATCTGCGGGCCCTGCGTCAGAACCGCGCGCGCAAGTCCGGCCAGATCGCCTGCCCCCATCAGCCAACGCAGATCCTCATCCGAGAGCTTCACAATATCAGCCCGCGCCATCATCGCGGCCAGCCGCGCGCGATAGGCCGTCTCGTCCCGGATGAAGCCGGGCCGGATATTCGGATCCAGCATCACCAAACGCGCCCCGGCGCGCGCGCAAAGCGTCTCGAAAGCGCGGCCACAGGGATCGCCCACCAGCGAAATCCCCCCGAAAAACAGCGCGCGCATCTCTTCCGTCAGCACTGGCAATTCGGCTTCGGTCAAATCGCGCAGCGCAGTGCCCCGGTCATAAAACGCATAGCGCGCCTGCCCATCGACCAAGGTCACGAAGGCCAATGTGCAAGGCCGGTCCACAGCAGGCGAGACAGAATGATCGACCCCGGAGGCCTCCAGCGCAGCGCGCAGTTGCGTGCCGAACAGGTCATCCGAGATCGGGCAGAAAAACCCGGTCCGCACCCCCAGCCGTCCTAGCGCAATGGCTGTGTTGAACACAGCCCCGCCCGGATAGGGCGCGAAACAGGCCTCTGCGGTCGTGCTTTCACGCGGCAGCATATCGATCAATGCTTCGCCTGCACAAAGGATCATGGCATCCGCCCTCTAGAACCCACCCATCTCTGCGACATAAAAGGCAAGGACAAGAAATGCTAGCGCAAACACCACCGCGCCCGCGATCTTCCAGACCGACCAGGGGCGTTCGCCCTGCACGCGGCCTGTCTGGCCATTGATGATGAAACGGTAGGATTTCCCGCGATAGCGATAGGCCGCCATCCAGACCGGCAAGAGCAAATGCTTGAAGCGTTCATCACTGTATTCTGTGCTCAAGCTCGTAATTCGCTGCTCATCCCCCCCGATTGCTCGCTGCACATCCGCGCGGATCTGCTCTTCCATGATCCCGCGCGCAGCCCCGAACCCATCTGCAAGCGCGATTGTGTAGCCTTCTGCGCGAAACCCCGACAGGTAATCTGCGCTATAGGGCTGCAGATCCGCCAAGGTCCAGGGCTCCAGCCGCCGTGAATTGGCATGCGGCAAGGATTGCGAGGCGATCACCAGAAGATCCAGAAATTGCCGCTGCACCCGCCCCGAAGCCGGGCTCCAGCGCGTGCGCCGCTCACGCCGCGCATTCTTGCCCGATCCGACCATCACATGGTAATGCGTGCCGCGCTGGCCCGAATAGCGCGACCGCGTTGCCACATCAAAGGCCCAATAGGGCACATAAAGCCCGTTCAGCTTGCCCGTACTGCGCGCATATGTTGCAAGCGTCCCCGGCGCGAACCATAAGCCTTTCAGCCATTTGCCCATGCGCGCATGGGCCTCGCGCTCGGTCAGGCGGAAGGGCAGAATCGCTTGCGGCTTGATGTGACGATGCGTGCCTGTATCCGTCACCACAGGCGAGGCGCAGAACGGGCATTCCGCCGAATGGATATGCGCCTCGAACTGCACTTCGGCCCCGCAGGTGTCGCAATGTACAACACGGGTTTCCTCGAATTCGCTCGCAGGCAGTGTCTGGGCGACCGCTTCGTGATAATCCAGCGATTGCAGTGCAGTGACGCGGGTTGCGTCATCCATCTGCGGTATGGGTTGCTCATGACCGCAATACTCACAGGACAACCGCGCCTGCCCTGGGGCAAATCGCAGCGACGCGCCACATTGCGCACACGGAAACCGATGTTCCAACTCTGTCGTGGCCATGCTCTGTCCTGACAAAACGGGCCGCGTCCCGGCCTCTGCTTGCGGTGTGAAACTCTACATTTTCTTGCTGAAAATACTCAAAAACCCTTGCCCTCAGGACCCCGCTGGCGGGGGTGGTGGTGGCATCGCGGCAAAGAGCGGCGCAAGGGCTGGCACCTCACCCGCTTTCAACCAACCCGATTGTCCTTCTGTCCAGACCAGCGTCTCGCGCGTGATCTGCCCTGCAAGCTGCGATTGCGCAAAGGGACCGCGCGTCTGCCCGTTCTCGGCGATATGCCACATCGGCTCGGCTGCGGGTGGGGGCGGTGGGGGCGGCGCGGCGGCGGGGGCAGCCTGAGCCGGGCTGTGGCCTTGCGCGCCTGCCCCTTGCATCCCCATCCCTTGCGCCATGGCCATGCCCATCCCCATACCCATACCTGCGCCAAGCCCTGCGCCCATGCCGCCATCCCCGCTTTCAGCGGCTTTCTGCATGGCCTGCGCGGCCGAAAACTGGGTATATTGGTTCAGATCGCCCACGATACCCATGCTGGTGCGCTGGTCGAGCACTTTCTCGACCTCAGGCGGCAGCGAGATATTCTCGATATAGAGTTCGGGCATTTCCAGCCCGTAGTCTTCCAGCGTGGGCGCAATCGCCTTGCCAACGACATCGGACAGATCCTTGGTATTGGCGGCCATGTCGAGCGCGGGGATCCCGCTTGCAGCCAGAACCCGGCTGACTTTTTGCACCACGATATTGCGGATCTGGCCTGCAATCTTCTCCTGGGTGAAATCGCCATCTGTGCCCACGATCTCGCGCATGAAAGTGGGGGCGTCTTTCACCCGAACAGCATAAGACCCGAAAGCACGCAGCCGCAGCGGCCCGAATTCGGGATCGCGCAGCATCACAGGGTTCTGCGTGCCCCATTTCAAACCGCCAAAGCGGCGCGTGTTGACGAAATAGATCTCTGACTTGAAGGGCGAATTGAAGCCGTGGTCCCAATGCTGCAGTGCCGTCATCAACGGCATGTTGTTGGTCTCAAGCATATACATGCCCGGCTCGAACACATCAGCCAGTTGGCCTTCATGGATGAAGACGGCGATCTGACCCTCGCGCACAGTCAGCTTCGCGCCATACATGATCGAATTGCCATAACGCTCAAACCGATAGACCATCGTGTTGCGGCTGGCATCGGTCCATTCGATGACATCGATGAACTGGCCCTTGAGGAAACTGAAAACCATAGCATGCACCTCTCGAAATAATCTTATTGATTCTTTGAAGGTTTCGACACTGCCGATCCGCCTTTCGGTGGCTGTGGCGGAGGTGCTGGTTTTGAAGAGCCTGTGGGCTGATAACCATCATTGATCATGCCCGGCTCGACAATTTTCCGACCTGCGGTCGTGTAACCTTCTACGAGGACCCTACGCTGCATCGGTGTTCTCCTCTGGTTTCAGGAACTCGATGGACCGAATCCCTGCAAGTGAAATCCATGCGGCCCGCGGCGGCGATGCCACCTGCCATTGACCATTCTCTACGACATATAAGGCTTCCAGATAAATATCGCTACGTCTGTCATCGGTTGCTGCGAGGGATTGATCGCCAAAATAGCCATAAATGACTGTATCGTCTGCATAAGTCAGGATTACGAAGCCTTTCTGCTTCCCGCCCGCGAAGGCGAAATCATATGCTTCCGCAATCGGATGTGTTCCGGGCATTGACAGGCGTCTCAGGACGAATCCGACAGTTCCCGAACCTGCGAAACGCCCGAAGATGACACCCAGAATGACAGGACACACCAGAATCTCGGCATAGAATGACAGGCTGTTTATCCCTGCGCCGACCTCGATGCTTGCGAGGTTAACCCCGGAAATGGACCTGATGAGCGCACCTATGCCGAAGAAAACAGCTTGATTGATCAGGCTCAGCACTACCGCATCAAGCAGGATTTCGCCCGGCTTTGGGGATCGCGCGGCGGTCAGGCGGGATCTGACAGAAATGATGATGAACCCTGCCAGAAGATAGCGCGCAAAAAACTCAAATGTTTCCGGTCGCAAGAGCTCTGCCATCTTGC
>SKSL01000255.1 GCA_007123015.1 Natronohydrobacter sp.
ATTGTCATACGCCGCTCTTTTTTTCCGATACGGCGCTGCAAGATGTATGCCTTCGCCCCACCACTTGAGACGCGAAGCCCGAAACCCCGCATTTCAGTGTCCCATATGATGACGGTTTTCCCCGTCAACGGCGCGGCTCCGTCCACGCTGGTCTTGGTCAGTTTCTTGCGATTGTCGCCCATGATATCCGCCCGTTTGTAAGCAATTTGTAAGCATGTAAGCAAGAAATGCCTAGTAGCTACGTCGGATATATAGGACTAAAAAGCCTTTGTTTGCAAGGGTATTGAGTGCTTACAAGGGGGTGTGAGAAGTCCATCACTTCGGACTGTAACTCCGCCGGGGAGACCCACGCCTGGTTCGATTCCAGGGTCGCCCACCATCCTGTCCATGGTTCTGGGATCATGTCTGCGTTTATTTTTCTGTACCCATCAGAAGAACGCAGTTCGTGACGAGAGTGCCATGACCCTGCCCCCCTTATCCGCGCTCTCCTATAGCGATCGAAAACGTCGAAGACGGCCCTTGGCCGAGAGGTCGGCATGAAGACGTGACAGGTGCAGAGATTGCCTTCACGCCGCAGAGATCCTGTGTTTCAGTCCCGACACCCGCGACGCCGCGACACCGATCCCCATGACTGGCCTCACACCCACGTGATCCGGAACCTTGATGCTGCATTTCTTTGAAAGCCTGCACTGTTTTGTGTAACGCTCCGCAGGCGCGATCCGAATAGAGAGTGTGACAAACTTGCAAGACCTCGGGGATCTGGAGGCGTTGATGCGCGCGGCCAATCGCGGCGATGCTGTGGCCTATCGCCGTGTGCTCACGGCCATCACGCCCGTGTTGCGCAAAGTGGTGCGCGCGCGGGGTGCGGGTCTGGGGCTGGAAGGGTGCGAAGATGTGCTGCAGGACGTGCTGTTGGCGATCCATAGTAAACGCCACACATGGGCCGAAGACGCGCCCTTGCGCCCGTGGCTTTATGCGATTGCGCGACACAAGGTGATTGACGCGTTTCGCGCGCGTGGACGGCGCGTCGAGCTGTCGATTGATGACTTTGCCGAAGGGCTCGCCGCCGAGGCCGGCCCGGACCCGACCGAAGGGCGCGATATGGAAAAGGTGCTGGGCCAGTTGGACCCGCGCGCTGCCGAAATCGTGCGGGGCTTCGGATTGCATGGCGAAACTACAGCCGAAACAGCTGCGCGGCTGGACATGAGTGAAGGGGCCGTGCGCGTTGCTCTGCATCGCGCGTTGAAATCCATCGCCAAACTGCGCGAAAGGATGATCGAATGAAAACCGATGAGCTGATCGCTGTCCTGGCTGCAGCCACAAAGCTGCAAGCCCCGGTTGCGCGCATGATGGCGCTTCCGCTGTTTGGCACCGTCAGCCTGTCTGTCGTCAGCTTTGCATTTTTCTGGGGTGTAAGGTCAGACCTTTTGGCTGCACTCGGATCCATGGCCGCGCTCAAGACCCTTGTTCCACTGGTCCTTGGCGCTTTGGCAGCGGCACTTGCACTTGCGCTGGCGCATCCGACTCGAGTCGCCAACGGGCCTGCCTCCGCTCTTGGTATTGTCATCGCGCTGTCCGCACTTGCCTTTTTGCTAGCGCTTGGGCGCGAGGGGCTGGCCGGTTTGCCCGGCGCCCTCTCGACACCAGAGCTGCTGACATGCCTGCTGTCGATCCCGGCGCTTGCTGCGCCTTTGCTGGGTGTGGCGCTCTGGGGGCTGTCCGCGGGTGCATCATTGCGCCCTTGGCTGACAGGCGCTATGGCGGGGCTTGCAGCGGGTGGTCTGGCGGCAGCGCTCTATTCGCTGTATTGTAACATGGATATGGCACTTTTCGTCTTGCCTGCCTACGGCATGGCCATAGGAAGTGTCATGATCGCGGGCGCTCTGAGCGGTGCGCGCCTTCTGAAATGGTAGCATCCGACGTTCGCGCAAGCTCAGGACGATGCGCGGTGGCTTCAGGCCCGGCCTGCATCGCGGCGCGGGGGTGTTGCAGGTCACGCGCCCTTCAATTGGTGGACAGGGCCTGTTCTGGTCGGTGGCGCAGTCGGGTCTTCCAGCTCGGACAGGATCGGGCAGTCGGGACGGTCATTGCCGTGGCAGCAGGCAGCAAGAGTTTCAAGCGTGGTGGCCATGTCTTCCAGCTTGCGGATCTTCTGGCGTAGCTCGGCGACATGGGCCAGCGCCAGGCGCTTGACATCCGCGCTCTGGCGATCGCGGTCATGCCAGAGGCCGAGAAGTTCGCGGATCCCTTCAACACTGAACCCCAAGTCTCGTGCGCGGCGAATGAAGCGCAGCATGTGCACGTCCTGATCAGAATAAATCCGATAGCCCGCCTCGCTCCGCGCCGCGGGCGGGATCAGGCCGGTTTCCTCATAATAGCGGATCATCTTGGCCGAAACGCCCGAGCCTTTGGCGGCTTCACCGATATTCATGCCTTCCCCTCCTGCATGGGTGCGCGCCAGCTCCGCAGACGCAGCGCATTGCCCAGCACGAAGACTGACGACAGCGCCATCGCTCCCGCGGCAAAGATCGGCGATAGCAGGATGCCGAAGGTGGGCCACAGCACCCCGGCGGCGACCGGAATCAGCGCCGTGTTATAGGCGAAGGCCCAGAACAGGTTCTGCCTGATATTGCGGATCGTCGCTTTCGACAACGCGATGGCATTAGGCACACCGCGCAGTGAGCCTGACATCAGCACCACATCTGCCGCTTCAATCGCGACATCCGTGCCGGTGCCGATGGCGATCCCCACATCCGCCTCGGCCAGTGCAGGCGCGTCATTGATGCCATCGCCCACGAAAGCCAGCCGCCCATGCGCGGCTTTCAGGTCGCGCACCGCATCTAGTTTGCCTTCGGGCAGCACCTCGGCCACAACATGGTCAATGCCAAGCTGGCGCGCGATGGCCTCCGCTGTGCGGCGGTTGTCACCTGTCACCATGGCAACCTTCAGCCCCATACTGTGGAGCGCGCGGATGGCGTCAGGCGTTTCCGGCTTGATCGGGTCGGCCACGGCGATGATCGCGGCGAGTTTTCCGTCAATGGCCGCATATAGCGGCGTCTTGCCCTGCTCGCCCAGCCGCGCCGCCGTCTCGGCGAAGACACTCACGTCAAGCCTAAGGCGCGCCATGTAGCGGTCGGCACCGATCTCGACGCGCGCGCCATCGGCCTGCGCGGCAACGCCAAAGCCGGTGATGCTCTCGAAATTGGTGACGTCGGGCAGGGTCAGCCCTTCTGCGGCCTGCACGATCGCCCGCGCAATGGGGTGTTCGGATTTCGCCTCGACTGCTGCGATCTGCGCCCGAACTGTGTCGCGCTCAAATCCGGCGGCCAGGTCCAGATCAGTCAGCTTCGGCGCGCCTTCGGTTAGTGTGCCGGTCTTGTCGAACACCACGACCCGCGCCTCTTTCAATAGTTGCAGCGCCTCGCCCTTGCGAAACAGGACACCGGTTTCAGCCCCGCGCCCTGTTCCCACCATGATCGAGGTGGGCGTGGCCAGCCCCATGGCACAGGGGCAGGCAATGATCAGCACGGCGACCGCATTGACCAGCCCGAATGTCAGCGCAGGCGCAGGGCCGAAGCTGAACCAGATAACGAATGTCACCAGCGCGAACGTGATCACCGCAGGCACGAACCACATGGTCACGCGGTCCACCAGCGCCTGAATGGGCAGCTTCGCGCCCTGCGCAGTCTCAACCATGCGGATGATCTGCGCCAGCATCGTGTCACTTCCGACCGCCGTGGCGCGCAAGGCCAGCGCACCGGTCTGGTTGATTGTGCCGCCTACCACTGTCGCGCCTTCACGCTTCTCAACCGGCACCGGCTCGCCAGTGATCATCGACTCGTCCACATAGCTCGCGCCCTCGATCACCTCGCCATCCACGGGCACACGCTCGCCGGGGCGCAGCTCGATCACATCGCCGGGTGCGACCTCGGCCACCGGGATATCCACGCGGCCCCCGTCACGCTGAACCCGCGCAGTTTTCGCCTGCAAACCGATCAACCGCTGGATTGCCTGCGAAGTACGGCCCTTGGCGCGCGCTTCCAGCCAGCGGCCCAGCAAGATCAGGGTCACGATCACGGCGGCGGGTTCATAATAGATATTCACTGTGCCCGGCGGCAGCAGCGCGGGCGCGAAAGTGGCCACCAGCGAATAAAGAAACGCCGCCATCGTGCCGACTGCGACAAGGCTGTTCATGTCCGGGGCACCGCGCGCCAGCGCGGGAAAGCCCAGCCGGTAGAAGCGCAGCCCCGGAAAAGCCATGACCAAGGTGGTCAGCGCAAACTGGATCAGCCAGCTGGTCTGCATGCCGATGGTGGACATGATCAGGTGATGCACTGGCGGGATCATATGCGAGCCCATCTCGAGTGCGAATACAGGCAAGGTCAGCGCGCTTGCGATCATCACATCACGACGCAACTCTGACGCCTCGGCCTCGCGGCGGGCTGTCAACGTGTCATCCTCAGCCACAGCGCGGCGGGTGCGCGCATCATAGCCCGCGCGATCAATTGCTGCGATCAGCGCGTCGCGATCAGCAGTGCCCTTGACCGTCGCACGTTCGGTCGCAAGATTGACATGGGCTTGCGCCACCCCCGGCACGGCCTGCAGCGCGCGTTCGACACGACCGACACAAGAGGCGCAGGTCATCCCGTCAATTTCCAGCTCAAGCGTGCTCATGCCGATATCAAACCCGGCATTCTGGACGGCATTCTGCAGGGCCTCTGGGTCAATTGGAGCAGTGAAGCGAATTTCCGCGCGTTCGGTCGCAAGGTTCACATCAGCCCCGGCCACTCCCGGCACAGCGCGCAAGGCGCGTTCCACCCGTCCCACGCAAGAGGCGCAATGCATCCCCTCGATGGGCAGGGAACGGGCGGCAAGGGGTTTGGCGGGGGCGTTCATGGGGTCGACTCGCATAGTTCCAGTGGCTCCGCCCTAGATAAGGCTTCCCACCGTTGGAAGGTCAAGCGCTTGGGTAGAAAAACCTGCCTTGGGAAAAAACTTCAGGATTTCCCTTGACCTTACCACGATAGGAAGGCCCATCTGCTGTTGCATCAGACAAAACCAAGGAGGCTCTGGTGCAATTTCATATCGAAAACATGACCTGCGGTGGCTGCGTGCGCGGTGTCACCCGCGCGATCCATAGTGTGGACCCAAGCGCGGCGGTCGAGGCCGACCCGCCCGCGCGCAAACTGACCGTGCAATCCGGCAAACCGGGCGCAGAATTTCTGCCCGCCCTGGCTGCGGCCGGTTTTGATGCCGAAATCCAATAAGGAGACAGTCATGAAATTGACGAAACTCTCTGCAGTATTTGTCTTCGGGACTGCCCTTGCCGTGGGCGGGCTGACTTTTGCGCAGGCGCAAATGGATCACAGTTCAATGGATCATGGCGCGCATGCTGGTCACGGCAACAGCAGCGATGACCCGGTGATCGCTGCCTATATGGCCGTCAATGACGTGATGCATCGTGATATGAATATCGAGTTCACTGGCGATGCGGATGTGGATTTCGTGCGCGGCATGATCCCCCACCATCAGGGCGCGATTGATATGGCCAAGGTCGTGCTGGAACATGGTGCGGATCCGGAAATCCGTGCCCTAGCCGAAGAGGTGATCGCGGCGCAGGAAGCCGAGATCGCCATGATGCGCGCCTGGCTTTCCGAACGCGGTTTCGACTGAGCGGGCAGATTGGTATGGGCGCTCACTCTGGTGCCTGTACCAGAACTGCAGCCTGTTCGAGCATGCAGTGTGAAAAACCGCCTCTGCTGCGCCGGGCAAGGTCACGGCCTTGTGTTGCAGTTGACCCTTCCGACAGGCCAGCAGATCATGGCCTCTTCCCGAGAGAGAAGGAATCGGATCATGCAGCGCATCACGATGACCATTGACGACGATTTGCTGGCGGCGCTTGACCATCTGATCCAGCGGTCGGGGGCGACCAACCGCTCTGAGGCGTTGCGCGACCTGCTGCGCCGCGCGCTTAACCACCAGACAGCAGCAGATCATTGCTGCATCGGCATTGTCAGCTATGCAGTTGATCCTGCACAGCGAAATCTGGGTCAGCGGCTGCCGCAGATGCGGCAGGAACGCCATGACAAGACCGTTGCGGCCCTGTCAGTGCCGCTCGACCACGACAGCAGTATCGAGGTCGCCATCCTGCGCGGGCGCGTGGACGAGGTCGAGAATTACGCCAATGGCCTGTTTCTGGAACGCGGTGTGCGGCATGGGGCGCTGGCGTTGGTGCCGGTGCAGGAACATGTCGAAACCCATCACCATGGTGGAAAGCCCCATGCCCACAGGCATCTGAAAGTGAAAACCTCTTTCGCATGATCAAGGGTCCGTTCGGACAGGCACGGTGCTTGAGCCTTGCATGGCTGCTCTCCGCAGTTTGATGCAAAAACAGGCACATCACCTGGAAAGCCCTTGTCGCATCGCAAATACATTGCATGCTCTGGACTGTGGCGTCATACTTTTACAATTGTTTGTCATACGGAGCTCCCATGTCATGTAGTGATCAGAGCCTGTCCAGGTCGGCTTGCCACTTGCTTCGGTCCGGGCTGTGTCGCGGACCCTTGCTTGTGCTGTCATGACACACGCTTGGCCATGAGGGCATTCGCGCGCGGCCAGTACGAAGAGCGCGCAGTCCTTCCCGATAGAATACAGCAGGAAAGACAATATTGATGAAACAGATACTCTCTGCCGCATTTCTGGTCGTGATGCCGCTGCAGCTCTCGGCAGGCAATCTGACGCTTTTTGCCAGTGGCGAAGACCTCGCGACTGAAGGCTTCAATGCGCCGAAACTGACCAAGGATGGCTGGTCGCTGCATTTCACCAGCGTCATCGCCACATTTGACCAGATCACGGCGTGGCAGACGGATCCGCCCTTCATGGCCGATGGGCCAGAGATCACGGGCAATGCGCTGGCTTTTGAGGGGCCGTTCACGGTCGATCTGGTCGATGCTGATGAAAATGATCTGGTCGCGCTGGCCACCATCGACGCGCCTGCAGGCCATTTCAACGCGCTGTCCTGGGCGCTGGTGCCGGGGGCGGACGGGGCGTCGCTGGTATTTGACGGCGTTGCACGCAAGGACGGGCAAGAGGTGGGTTTCACGTTGCGCAGCAGCGATAGCGTGGCCCATGCCTGTGGCGAATATCTGGGCGACATGCGCAAGGGCTTCGTGACCGAAGGTGGCGCAGCCGAGCTGGAGATCACCCTGCATCTGGACCATCTCTTCGGTCGTGCCGACAAGGCAGCGGATGATGAGATGAACCTGGAGGCGATTGGATTTGAACCTTTTGCCGCCGGTGGCACGTTCGAGCTGTCACTGGACGGGTTGCATCTGGGCCATGTCGGAGAAGGCCATTGCCATGACGTCGCGCTCTAGAGTCATCCGCGATCAAACTGATGCAGGCTGCGCGGGGTCAAGGCCGAAGGCCAACGCGCATCGCCGGGCCGCCCTGATGGCCCTGCGATTTGAGGGTCATAAAGTGCCTGGCCTGCGTGTTGCATTGCCGCCCCGTGGCGCAAAGATGCGAGCCGCCGCACACTGGCTAAAACTCAGCACCGCCCGTTCCAGACTTTCTGCCTTGGTCCTTTGCACAGCGGCGGTTTTTGCCCCGCTGACCGCGTTTTCGCATGCAGCGCTGATCGAGGCCGAGACAGCACAGGCCGTCCGCCTGCATGCATTTTACGACACAGGCGCACCGATGTCGCATGCGCAGGTGATCATCTATGCGCCTGACAATCCTGTCACGGCCTGGGGGCAGGGTGTTACGGATCGCGACGGACGTCTGGATTTCGTACTCGGTCCAGAGACCGGGCGCTGGAGTTTTCAGG
>SKSL01000152.1 GCA_007123015.1 Natronohydrobacter sp.
TCGCGCATCTGGCCCGTCAGTTGGCTAGGCAAAGGCTATGTCAATATCGTGCGCGGCGTGCCCGATATCGTCTTCTTCATGTTTGTTCCCATCGCATTGGGCCAGGGGATCGAATGGGTCTGGCACCACATCCAATGCCCTGACTGGGACCAGCCGATCCGGCAGGGAAATGATTTCATCGTTTGCCGCGAAGCCAAGATCCCGGGGGTGAACGCGCCCGCATGGGTGCGCGATGTCTACGCCTTTTCAATGGCAGTTGTTGCCTTTGCCCTTGTGTTCGGGGCCTTCGCCGCGAATACGCTCTATGGCGCGATGCAGGCCGTCCCCAAAGCCCAGATCGAAACGGCCGAAGCCTATGGCATGACCCCATCCCAGACTTTCCGGCGCGTGATCATGCCGCAGATGTGGGTCTATGCGCTGCCCGGCCTGTCGAATATCTGGCAGATCCTGATCAAGGCCACGCCGCTTCTTTTCCTGCTGGGCTTGCAGGACGCGGTGTATTGGGCGCGCGAACTCGGGGGTCAGAAGACCTCGCTCTACGCGTATCCCCATCCGGACTGGCGGGTCTGGTATTTCCTTGTGTTGCTATGCTTCTATCTGTTTCTGACTTGGGGGTCCGAGCGCGTCTTCGGACATCTGAGCGCGCGGCTGTCACGCGGACAAGCCACAGCAGCGGGCGAGCGGATGCGAAAGGCGGCAGCAGCATGACCCGCGCTGCGCTCATTTTCTTGCTGCAAATACTCCGGGGGGCGGCGCAGCCGCGGGGGCAGCGCCCCCCATGCCGCAGTCACGCCACGAGGGCCACCCTATGAGAAGTTGCGCAGAGAGTTTCAGTGGCTACATTCTGCGCGCTCTGGGGCGCGATTACGGTGAGCGGCTTCTGCCCCGCAACCTGGATATCACATTGTGCGACCAGATCTTCCTGATCGCCAGCGGGTTGATCTGGAACATCTATTTCGCCGGTCTCGCGATCTTTTTCGGCTTCTTCCTCGCAGTTTCGGTTGCTGTCGCGCGATTCAGCGAAAACCCATATCTCAACCGCCCTGCAGGTGTGTTCATTTTCGTTTTCCGTGGCTCTCCGCTCTTTATCCAGTTCTTCTTTTTCTACTCGGCCTTCGTGCTCTTGCCGCGCGCGGGGATCGACATTCCGTTGGGTTTCACCACTCTCACGGTCAACACCTCTGCGCTTACCACCGCGCAGGTTGGCGGGTTGATTGTCCTTGTTCTGAACACCACAGCCTATTCCGCCGAGCTGTTCGTCGGTGCGCTGCGGTCGATCCCCAAAGGCGATCTGGAAGCCGCAGATGCTTATGGCATGTCCGGTTTCACCAAATTCCGCCGTGTGGTCTTTCCGTCGATGCTGCGCCTCGCCTGGCCCAGCTACACCAATGAAGCGATTTTCCTGACGCATTCCACCACGCTTGTCTTCCTGTCGGCCTTCCCTGCGCGCCAGCAATCGGGCGAAGCTTTCTACTATGCGCGCTATTTCGTCGATCAGACCTTCAACCCTTTTGTTGGCTATCCGATCGTCGCGGCCTATTTCGTCTTGCTGACGCTGGCGATTATCGGCCTGTTCGGTTTGGCCAATATCCGATTGAACAGGCATTTGCCCAAAGCGCGGCGCACGCGCCTGCGCTTTCGCCCTCAATATCTGCGGTGATCCATGACGCCTGATCCCACGCTCTTGCGCAATATCCGGGTGACAGTCGCGGATCTGAATGGGCAGGCGCGCGCCAAGCGCATGCCGGCCAGTGCCTATGACAAGCTGATCGCCGGGCAGGCCAAGATGCCGCTTTCTGCGCTCAATCTTGATATCTGGGGCAATGATATCGCAGGCAGCCCGCTTCTGTTCGAGAGCGGCGATGCGGATGGTTTTCTGCGCCCGACCGAGCGCGGGCTCTTGCCCATGCCCTGGATCGGCCCTGACGCGGGGTTGCTGCCGATGTGGATGTATCACGCAGATGGCCAACCTTTCGCGGGCGACCCGCGCCATGCGCTGGCCATGATCAAGGGCCGACTCGATGCAAAAGGCTGGCGCGCCGTGACCGCAACCGAGCTGGAATTCTATCTGATCGATAACAGCGATGGCACATTTCAGCCACCGCGCAGCCCGATCTCGGGACAGCGCAGCGCCGGGGCCGATACGCTGTCCATGCGCATGCTTGACGACTTCAACGCGTTTTTCGATGCGCTCTATGCGGGCTGCGAGGCGATGGGGATCGCTGCCGACACAGCCACATCCGAGGCCGGACCGGGTCAGTTTGAAATCAATCTTGCCCATAGCGATGATCCGCTGCGCATGGCTGATGATACCTGGCTGTTCAAGCTGCTGACCCAGCGGATTGCGCGCGCGCATGGCATGGCCGCGAGTTTCATGGCCAAGCCCTATCCCGAAGCGTCCGGCAACGGGCTGCATTTGCATGTCTCGATCCTTGATCGCGATGGCAAAAATATTTTTGACGATGGTGGACCGCAGGGAACACCGGCGCTGCGCCACGCCATCGCGGGTGTCTTGCAGCTCATGCCTGCTGCGACATTGATCTGTGCGCCCCATGCCAACAGCTATGACCGATTGGTACCCCATGCGCATGCGCCCACTGGGATCTGCTGGGCCTATGAGAACCGCACAGCTTCGGTTCGTGTCCCTGTCGGCCCGCCGAAATCACGCCGCTTCGAACATCGGGTGGCAGGCGGTGATGCGAACCCTTATCTTCTGCTGGCGGCGACTCTGGGGGCCGCGCTGCACGGTGTGGAAGAACACAGCACCTTGCCCGCGCCCATTACAGGCGATGCCTACGCGCTCGAGCTGCCGCAAATTCCCGACACATGGCCGGCAGCGCTGGCGACATTCGCAAACGAGCCCTTGATGTCGCGTCTGTTTGATCCGATGCTGATCGACAATCTGATCCGCACGAAGCGACAGGAAATCTTGGGTATCGAGACACTCTCCGAGCAGACCGTGCGCGATCTCTACCTTGAGGTCGTCTGACATCTGTGCGGGTGACCAAACTGAAGCGAGCCAAAACCATGAAGATCGGTATCCTGCAAACTGGCCAATCGCCCGAGGCCCTGCGCGACACGCTGGGCGATTACCCGGATCATTTCGCGCGCTTGCTCGATGGGTATGGCCTCGAATTTGTCACCTGGCATGTCGAAGCGATGGAGTTTCCCGCCAGCGTTTGCGATGCGGATGGCTGGCTGATCACAGGGTCGCGCCACGGCGTCTATGAGGCGCATGCCTTCATCCCGCCCCTGGAACAGTTCATCCGCGATGCGCTGGCCGCTGGACGTCCTGTCGTAGGCATCTGCTTCGGACATCAGATCATGGCGCAGGCGCTGGGCGGGACCGTCACGAAATTCGAGGGCGGCTGGGCCGTCGGTGCGCAAGAGTATGATTTCGAAGGAGAAACACTCACGTTGAACGCGTGGCATCGGGACCAGGTGATCACGCCGCCCGAGACAGTACAGGTGCTTGCCAGCAACGCGTTCTGCGCGCATGCTGCGCTCGGCTATGGCACTCTGGGCTATTCGGTTCAGGCCCATCCGGAATTTGACGACGCCTTCATCAACGGTCTTATCGAAACGCGCGGACACGGATTGGTGCCAGCCCCGCTTCTGCAAGCGGCGCGCGCGCAGGAAGGCGGGCCGCGTCACTCAGATCGGATTGCCGCAAGGATCGCTGCGCATTTCAAGTCAAACCTGCGCGCCACAACGTCACCGGAGGCGACATGAGCACTTGGCGAAAAAATATCCCGCAAGCGGCACAGGATTTTCTGTTTGATCGCCGCCTTGACGAGATCGAGTGCATCATTGCCGACATGGCAGGCGTCGCGCGCGGCAAGGCCATGCCCGCTTTCAAATTTGGCGAAGATACCAAATATTACTTGCCCAATTCGATCTTTCTGCAAACGATCACCGGGGGCTGGGCCGATTTCAAGGACGGGGCCGATCTGGAACCTGACATGATCATGCGCCCCGATTTCGCGACGGCCACCGCCGCGCCCTGGACCGCCGACTGGACGCTGCAGATCATTCATGACGCCGAAGACAGCGACGGCCGCCCCATTCCGACCGCGCCGCGCAACGTGCTGAAACATGTTCTGGATCTGTATCGCGCCGAGGGTTGGCAGCCTGTGGTCGCGCCTGAGATGGAGTTTTTCTTCGTCGCCCGCAATCTCGATCCCAATATGCCGATCATCCCGCCCATGGGCCGCACTGGCCGGCGCGCTGCAGCGCGGCAGGCCTATTCCATGTCGGCTGTCGATGAATATGGCAAGGTGATCGACGATATTTACGACTTCGCCGAAGCCATGGGGCTTGAGATCGACGGCATGATGCAGGAAGGCGGTGCGGGCCAGGTCGAGATCAATCTGGTCCATGGCGATCCGCTGAAACTGGCCGATCAGGTCTTCTATTTCAAACGCATGATCCGCGAAGCAGCTTTGCGCCATGACATGTTCGCGACCTTCATGGCCAAGCCGATTGAGGGCGAGCCGGGCAGTGCCATGCATATTCACCATTCGGTGATCGATATGGCGACGGGGGCCAACATCTTTTCAACGCAAGAGGGCAAGAGCACGGACTCTTTCATGCATTTCATTGGCGGATTGCAGCGGCATCTACCTTCTGCTGTGGCGCTGATCGCGCCCTATGTGAACAGCTACCGCCGCTATGTCCCGGATTTCGCCGCTCCGATCAATCTGGAATGGGGCAATGACAATCGCACGACCGGGTTGCGCGTGCCGATTTCCTCGCCCGCCTCGCGCCGGGTTGAGAATCGGCTGGCAGGGATGGATTGCAACCCCTATCTGGGGATCGCTGCCTCGCTTGCCTGTGGCTATCTGGGGCTGAAGGAACGCATCGGACCACGCGAGGAATGTCGTACCAATGCCTATATGGATGACAATGATCTGCCGATGACACTGGGCGCGGCGCTCGAACTTTTTGAGGAGGCGTCGGCATTGCATGAAATCCTCGACCCTGAATTCTGCCGTATCTATGCAGCCGTGAAGCGCAATGAATACAATGAGTTCCTGCAGGTCATCAGCCCTTGGGAACGCGAGCATCTGCTGTTGAACGTATGAATCTGCTTTTTGCCAATGACCGGGTCGGTGCCTATCCGTCCAGCTACTACGCTGCGACTGCGGATCTGTTGCCGTTGCAACCAGCCCTGCAGGGTGCTGTCCGGGCGGATGTCTGCATCATCGGGGCTGGCTATACAGGGCTTTCAGCGGCGCTGCATCTGGCCGAGCGCGGCTACTCTGTGGTCGTGCTGGACGCGCAGCGCATGGGCTTTGGGGCGTCTGGGCGAAATGGCGGGCAAGTCGGACCAGGGCAGCGGATCGAACAAGACGTGATCGAGCGCATGATGGGGCGGGCAGATGCGCGCAAGCTCTGGGAGATTGGCTTGCAGGCGCGCGATCTGGTGCGCTCACTGGTTGATCGCTTCGAGATGGATGTGGCATGGCGACCGGGTGTGTTGCATGCAGATTGGCATGCGCGCGATGTCCCCCATGCGCATGCCTATGCTGAAAAGCTGGCCCGGGACTATGACTATACCGAGATCGAGGCACTGGACAGGGGCGCTGTGCAAGCCATTGTGCGCACAGAGGTCTATCAGGGCGGGACGCTGGATCATGGGGCAGGGCATCTGCACCCGCTGCGCTATGTGCTGGGCCTTGGGCGCGCGGCCCTCGGCGCGGGCGTTCGGATTTTCGAGCAGTCACTGGTCATGGATATCCAGCACGGCGCGAAATCGAGGGTCCAGACCGCGCATGGTCATGTCGAGGCCGACCATGTGCTTATCGCAGCCAATGGCTATCTGGGCAATCTGGTGCCGCAGGTTGCAGCCAAGGTCATGCCGATCAACAATTTCATCATCGCGACAGAGCCGTTGCCCACAGGCACAGTGCTGACGCGCGATGTGGCAGTGGCCGACAGCAAATTCGTGATCAACTATTTCCGGCTGTCTGAGGACGGGCGGCTTTTGTTCGGTGGCGGCGAAAGCTACGGCTATGGTTTTCCCGATATCATCCGGACAGTGCGCAAGCCGATGCTTGAAGTTTTCCCGCAGTTGAAAGAAGTCCCCATTTCGCATGCTTGGGGGGGGACATTGGCGATCACCATGACCCGGCTGCCTTGTTTCATGCGTCTGGCGCCAAATGTGTTCTCAGCTTCGGGCTATTCCGGGCATGGGGTCGCATTGGCGACACTCGCAGGGCAGATCATGGCCGAGACTGTTGCCGGACAGTCGGAGCGCTTCGACGTGATGGCGCGGGCAAAGCTGCCAAGCTTTCCGGGCGGGCGCAGGTTACGAAGCCCACTCCTGGTCTTGGCGATGACCTGGTATGGGTTGCGCGACAGGCTCGGGCTTTGAACCGCGCAGGGTAGGGTGCGTGCTAAGCACGCACCCTACGAACGTCCGTTCATGCCCGAGAGCTTTTTCTGCAACTCCGCCAGTTGCTTCTTGATGTCGTCCAGATCATCCTTGTCTTCGGTTTCTTCATCCGTTTTCGGAAGACCGGGCCAGCCCGTCATCATGGTTTTCATGAAGGCCTGTTGCTGGCGCTGCATTTCGTCAAACCCCGGCATGGCCGACATCGGATTGGCTTTGGTCATGTTCTCCATGATTTTCGACTGCCCCTCGCGCAGCATCTCGAAAGACATGGCCAGGAATTCCGGCACGACGCTTTGAGCCTGTGTCGTGTAACTGCGCACCAGATCGGTCAGCACATCAATTGGCAGGACATTCTCGCCGCGGCTTTCATGCTCGGCAATGATCTGCAGCAGATATTGCCGGGTCAGGTCGTCACCCGATTTCAGATCGACGATCTGCACCTCGCGTCCTTCGCGGATGAAACCCGCGATATCCTCGAGCGTCACGTAATCACTGGTCTCTGTATTATACAGCCTGCGGCTGGCATATCGCTTGATCAGGAGTGGCTTGGCGGTGTCGGACATGGTTCCCCCCTCAGACCGAACGATTTTGCAGTGCAGCAAGACTAGACGGGCTTTGTGCAAAAGGAAAGGGCGAGCGTCATGCGCTCGCCCTTAAGTAAGGCATCTTCAGGGAGGATCGGATGCCTGGATCGAAGTCTGGCAGATTACTTCGCAGGTGACGTAGCTTTGGCAGCTTTGGTTGCCGTGTCCGTTGCTTTCTTGACAGCAGCGGTCGTTTCTTCCTGCATGTCCTTGCCTGCAGCCATCATCAGCTCAACTGTGTCCATCTGCACTTTTTTCGCGATTTCAGCGAAAGCAGCGACATGCTCAGCAGCCATTTCAGCCGAGGAGGATGCAAAATCGGTCATCGCTTTGGAATAGTCAGCCGGATCGTCCTTGACGGTCGAGATCTCGCCGACTTTGGCCAATGTGGATTTGGTCCACTTGGTCGAAACTTCGGTGGATTTCTCAGCAGCTTCCAGAGCAACTTTGCTCATCTTCTCGGCAAGAGCAGCTTGCGATTTGAAAGCGTCCTGCATGGCGGTCGTATCCATCGGGAAAGCGCCCATCATGTCTTTCATCATCTTGGTGTAGTCAACAGTCGTGGTCATGGCGTTTCTCCTTGGTCCATGTCTCTTGCAGGTCATCTCTGTTTGCCCTGCTTGTGATAGACAATATGCATGCTGCAGCGCAGCAATTCAAGGATTTTTTCTGCACTGCAGCAAAAAAAGCTGCAGTGCAGCACAAGCCTATGACATGGCGTCATTTTTGGAACTGATGACATATGTCCCCGGGGCCTCGGCCAGTGCAGGATAGGCCGAATCGCCAGGGATACGGGCCGGGACCAACGCGCCAGACTTCGCGCGCAGCCATTCTTCCCAGCGCGGCCACCAGGAACCCTCATGGAAATCGGCGGCGGCTTTCCACTCTTCCGGTGTTCCTTCGGGGACGGGACCCGCGTAATGGCCGTATTTCTTCTTGGCCGGTGGATTGATGATCCCGGCGATATGCCCGGACTCGGACAAAAGGAATGTCTTGTCAGTGCTGCCCATTTTCGAGATCCCCCGGAAGCTCGAACGCCAGGCCGCGATATGATCTGTTTCACACGCGATGGCGCAAACCGGGTGTTTGACATCGGCGATCATCACATCCTCACCACAGATGTTGAAACTTGCGCCTGCGAAGCGATCCCCCTGGCACAGGCCGCGCAGATATTCCACGCACATTCGACCCGGCAAATTGGTGCCATCACCATTCCAGTAGAGCAGGTCAAAGGCGGGCGGGGCCTCGCCCATCATATAGGCGCGGATCGCAGGCCCGTAGATCAGATCATTCGAGCGCAGGAACGAGAAGGTTTTCGACATGAAGTAACTGTCGAGATACCCCTTGTCGTTACACTCTGCCTCGATCCCGTTGACGAAATCATCTTCCAGAAAGACGCCGACTTCGCCCTGATCCGAGAAATCCGTGAGCGTGGTGAAAAAGGTCGCCGAGCGCACGGATTTGTCTTTGCGTTTGTGCATCAGCGCCAGCGTCAGCGAGAGCGTCGTCCCGGCAATGCAATATCCGATCGCATTGACCTGTTTCTGATCGGTGATCTCGCGCACGACGCGGATCGCTTCCAAATAGCCCTCTTCGACATAGGTATCCATGCCGACATCGGCGAAGCTGGCATCGGGATTGACCCAGGACACCACAAACAAGGTATAGCCCTGATCGACGATCCATTTGATCAGACTGTTCTGGGGTTTCAGATCCATCACATAGAATTTGTTGATCCAGGGCGGGAAAATGATCAACGGCGTCCGGCGCACTTTTTCGGTTGTGGGCGTGTACTGGATCAGTTCGAACATGCGCGAGCGGAACACCACCTTGCCCGGAGTTGTCGCAAGATTCTCGCCCACTTTGAACGCATCCTTATCCGCCAGTGTGACCAGCAGATCGCCCTTGTTGATCTCTATGTCATGCACAAGGTTCTCAAGCCCGCGGACCAGACTTTCCCCTTCGGTCTCGACTGCTTTCATCAGCGCATCAGGGTTGGTGGCCAGAAAATTCGTAGGCGCCATCATATCCACGATCTGTTGCGTGAAATAGCCCAGACGGCGTTTTTCGCGATCATCGATACTGTCGAGCGACTGGACAGCATTGGTCATCGCTTCAGTCGCCAGCAAATACTGCTGTTTGACGTAATTGAAGTAGGGATGTGTCTTCCACAGGGGATTCGAAAACCGACGATCATCCGGTGTGTGATCTTCCGGTGCCGCGATCTTGCCGCTGCGCAGCACTTGCTGGGCTTCGATTGCGTGCTTGAGCGACTTGCCCCAATAGTCGAGTTGCTGCTCCAGCGCTTTCGACGGGTTCTTGGCCATTTCGGTCCAATAGGCCGTTACCGCATGTAGAAACAGGTCCGAATCAGGGGCTTGCAGGCTGGCACGCGGGGGCGAGCGATGAGCGAGCGCATCTGTAAGGCGGTGCGTCAACTCCTCCACCCGTGCCATATTTGCCTTCATCCGTTCGACTTTTTGGTCGTCGTCATATTCCGAAGTTGTCATGTTAAGAATTCCCCCGTATCCTTCGCACATGCAGCAAAGACCGCGAGAGTGATCTTAACTGTGCATAAAGGCGAATAAAAGCGGCGAATCCGGAAAGATTCTGTCGCGCAACATGGGGACAGACATGAAGGGTATGGCGACCTACGACCTGATGGAGTCGATTCGCAACACGAATGAATGGATGGGGGCCTCTGCGCGCGCCTTTGCGTCCTACCCGGTCTGGGGCATGGCCCCGAACCCGATGTTCAAGGTGATGTCTGCATGGGGCCGTGTCACCGAACGCAGTTTTGCGCGCATGGTCATCAAGCCGGATTGGGGCATCACCTCGATTCTGGCCGAAGATGGTCGCGATCACATTGTCGAGGAAGTGGTCGAGATCGAGCGCCCGTTTGGGGATTTGTTGCGCTTCAAAGTGCAGGGGCGGCCAGAAAAAGCGCGCCGTGTGCTGGTCTGCGCACCCATGTCCGGCCATTACTCAACGCTTTTGCGGTCAACGATTTCCAGCCTGCTGCCTGATTGCGAAGTCTGGGTGACAGATTGGCACAATGCGCGCGATATCCCGGTGTCGGAAGGCAAATTCGACATTGAAGACTATACGCTGTACCTGACGGATTTCATGCGCCATCTGGGCCCGGACACGCATGTCATCGCAGTGTGTCAGCCGGTGCCGCTGGCGCTGGCGGCGACCGCCTATCTGGCCGAGCTTGACCCAGAAGCACAGCCCCGGACGCTGACCTTGATCGGCGGGCCGATTGACCCTGACGCCGCCCCGACCGAAGTGACGGATTTCGGCCGCCGTGTCACGATGGGGCAGCTCGAACACCTGGCTATCCAGCGTGTGGGCTTCAAATACAAGGGGGTCGGGCGGTTGGTCTATCCGGGCCTGTTGCAGCTTGGCGGCTTCATCTCAATGAACATGGAACGCCATGCGCAGGCCTTCGTCGACAAGATCACCTCGGAAGCCCAGGGCACAGGTGGCGAGCGCGACAAGCATAACCGCTTCTATGACGAATATCTGTCGGTCATGGACATGACCGCGGAATTCTATCTGTCCACAGTCGAGCGCATCTTCAAGAAGCGCGAGATCATCAACAATACTTTCGCTGTGAATGGCCATCGGATCGACTTTTCCAAAGTGACCAAAGTGGCTGTGAAAATCGTGGAAGGCGAGAAGGATGATATCAGCGCCCCCGGCCAGTGTCTCGCCGCGCTTGACCTTCTGACCGGCCTGTCGGACGCTCAGAAAGCCAGCCATCTGGAACCGGGCGCAGGCCATTACGGCATTTTTGCCGGGAAATCCTGGCGCAACAATATTCGGCCCCTGGTCATGGAATTCATGGACAGCCACTCTGGCGGTGGCGGGCAGGGTGCGACCATGCTGAAAGTAGCCGCCTCGAACGGCTAAAGGCCTGGGATTGCAGGTGTTGGTCTGATCCGGCCTGCAAAGGCATGAAAAAGGGGCGCACGGGCGCCCCTTTTTTTCGTGGTGCGCGTCGATCAAACGCTCAGGCAGACATATTTCATTTCGAGGTAATCCTCTGTCCCATGTAAGGACCCTTCACGCCCCAGGCCCGATTGCTTGATGCCCCCGAACGGCGCGACCTCGGTGGAAATGATCCCGGTATTCACCCCGACAATGCCATATTCCAGCGCTTCCTGCACCCGCGTGATGCGTCCAATGTCGCGCGCATAGAAATAGGCCGCCAGCCCGAAGATCGTGTCATTGGCCATCGCAATGACGTCATCCTCGGTCTCGAACCGAAAGAGCGGCGCCAAGGGGCCAAAGGTCTCTTCAGTGGCCACTTTCATCTCTTGCGTCACGTCCGTCACGATGGTCGGTTCGAAAAAGCTGCCCCCATTGCCATGCTTGCGCCCGCCCGTCAGCAGTTTGCCACCTTTGGAGAGCACGTCCGCGATATGATCTTCGACCTTCTCCACGGCATCCGTGTTGATCAGCGGACCCAGATCAGTCCCTTCAGAGAACCCGTCGCCAACCTTCATCTTTTCGACCGCAGCTTTCAGCTTTTCGGCAAAGGCATCATAGACGCCCGCTTGCACGTAAATGCGGTTGGCACAGACGCAGGTCTGCCCATTATTGCGATATTTCGACATCATGGCGCCAGCGACCGCCGCATCCAGATCGGCGTCGTCAAACACGATAAACGGCGCATTACCCCCTAATTCCATTGAACATTTCATCACCTGATCAGCGGCTTGACGCAGCAGGATCCGGCCCACTTCGGTACTGCCCGTGAATGTCAGTTTTCGAACAATCGGGTTTTCACAGAACTCCTTGCCGATATCCGAGGCCCGGCTGGACGTCAGGACCGACAGAAGCCCTTTCGGCACGCCTGCGCGTTCTGCCAGAACAGCCATTGCCAGCGCCGAGAGCGGGGTTTCCGCAGCCGGACGGGCTACGAAGCCGCAGCCGACAGCCAGCGCCGGCGCCACTTTGCGCGCGATCATCGCATTGGGGAAATTCCACGGCGTGATCGAGGCCGCAACCCCGATGGGTTGCCGCAAGACCGAAATGCGCTTGTCGGGCTGATGGCCGGGGATGATTTCGCCATAGACGCGCTTGGCTTCTTCAGCGAACCACTCGACGAATGACGCCCCATAGGCGATTTCGCCGCGCGCTTCGGCGAGCGGTTTGCCCATTTCCGCGGTCAGGATGATGGCAAGGTCTTCCTGATTGGCCATCATCAGGTCATACCAGCGCCGCAGAATCGCTGCGCGCTCCTTGCCCGTTCGGGCGGCCCATGGGTGGCGCGCGGCCTCGGCTGCGGCGATGGCGCGGGCGGTCTCGGCGCGGGTGACATCGGCGACATGCGCAATGACATCGCCGCGCGCCGGGTTCAGCACTTCGAATGTCGCGCCGTCATCTGCGTCAACCCATTCCCCGGCAACCAAGGCCCGTGTCTCCAGCAACGACGGGTCGCTCAGCATGGATTTGAGGTCAGTGGTCTGGTCCAGCATCTTGGTCCTCCCAAAATTCGGTTTCAACGTGCAGGCGACAGCAGCCGCAGGCTCAGTGGCCGCCCGCTATTTATGCATAGCTAATTCCTCTGATCAGTAATGTCACGCGGCAGGGACCAAAGCGTCGAAAGAAAGCCTTTACGGTTCTGCGCTATTCTGCACATGCGACCAGTTACAGGAGAGCGCGGGATGTGCGCGAAAGACCTCGGGGTGGCAGACAAAGCCGATACGGAGCGCTTCTATTCGGATTTGGTACTGCAGCACAGTTTGGATGCGGTGATCATCTCGGATCCGCAGCAGATGACGCTTTGGGTCAATCCGGCTTTGACCGCGCAGACGGGCTATGCGCTCGCAGATCTGCTGGGAAAGGACGCCGGACCCATCCTGCAAGGCCCGGGAACAGACAAGCATGCTGCTGCCAGCGTCAGCATCGCCTGTACTCAGCGCCGCGAAATCCGGGTTGACATGCTGCTGCATACGAAGTCGGGACAAGAGCTTTGGGTCGATCTGCGCGTAACCCCGGTCTTTGATCCGTCCGGACGGCACACGCATTTCATCTCGACGATGCGCGACATCACGGAACGCAAGAAGCTGGAAGAGCAGAACGAGGAGATGCGTCACGCTGAATCCTTGCGACAAGCAGAACGGCAGCTTCTCGCGCTGACCAGCGAATGGCTGTATTCGTCCAAGTCAGTCGCCGAATTGCTTATGGTGATCCAGCGCGCGATGCATACGCTCATTCCGGAAGCCGACGGCGCGCTCTACATCTACAATGACGCGCGGACTCTGCTGGAACTTGCGACCAGCTGGGGATGCGCGCCCAATTTTGCCGGTCATATCCTGCCCGATGAATGCTGGGCGCTGCGCCGGGGCCGAGCCTATGCCTATGGGCAGAAACCGATCCAGTTCACCTGCGATCATGTCGACAAGGTGGGAACGCCCTATTTCTGCCTGCCCATCATTGCCCATGGGGAAACCATCGGCTTGATGCATATTGTCTTCGATGGTTTTGAAGAGGGCGGGGTGATGCGGCATATGCGCGACGAAGTGCTGCGTAACCGCTGGGAAATCTCGTTGATTTGTGCCGAACAGATCAGCCTGGCCGTGGCCAATGTGCGCCTGCGTCAGGAATTGCATGAGAAATCGATGCGTGATCCTCTGACAGGACTGTGGAATCGGCGCTGGTTCATGGAGACGGCCGAGCGCGAAATCGCACGCGCCTTGCGCGCCGATTTACCGCTCGCCCTCATTGCTGTCGATGTCGACCATTTCAAATCCTTCAACGATCAGTTCGGGCATGATGCCGGAGATCAGGTTCTTACGGAACTCGGTCGAGTGATGCAGCGCATTTCAGACGATGAAGCGCATCCCTGCCGCATCGGCGGGGAAGAGTTCAATCTGTTATGCCCGGGCCATGATCATCATGCGGCACGCGACTTGGCCGAAAGGATGCGCGAAGCTGTTGGCAGGGTTGCGCTTGCCGTAAATGGCCAAAGCCTGCCCAGAATAACCATTTCGGCCGGGTTCGCGCTGCTGCAACGCGATGGCCAGACTGTGCTGGAGCTGATGAACGCAGCCGACCGTGCGCTGTATCAAGCGAAGGCACAGGGGCGCGACCGGGTCATCGGAAGCGAACCTGCTTCGCCATCAACTGCTTGATCCCTGCGGCCGTTACGACGGCAAAAGCGGCCATGAGCCGGGCTGGCGTCGTAGGTGACTTATCCATGCGGGGCGATGGAACTGTCAGGCGGATTATTCATGGCCCCCAAAGTCAGCGCAGCCTCGAATACGCCTGACGTCACCCAGCCCGCGCTTTCCCCTTGCGATCATATCAGAAAAAGGTGCCGTGCTTGACGAGGGGCCTATGCGTAGCCAGCTACTCGCGCGCAGCCTGATTGCTCATGAGTTGCGCAACGCGGCCAGGCGGCTGTAGTGAGGCGCAGCGGGTGCGCTCATGAAATTGACTCTTTGAGAGTTTCTCTCTTAATAAGCGAAGCGTGGTCTTTATCATTGGCGCGTGGTCATCATCCGACTGGGTCTGTATGCCTCTATGACGAGAAAGAGGAGCGCTTTGGTGCAGCAGGCAGGAAGCAACTGAGCCTATTGCGGGCCATTGAACACAAGACAGAAAAGTCCTTATGCGCCGCCAAGCGATAAGGATCCCAGATAGGAGAGCCAGATGCCGATCCAATCCACGCGCTCTGACGCTCTGCAAGAAAATGCGAATGAGCGTGCGGCCTTCGACGCGGGGTTCATTGCTGTCGAGATCACGCGCCTGCTGCGCGATGATCAATCCGCAGCTGTAAAAGACTTTTTGGAAAGTCAGGAACTTGCGGATGTTGCTGCGCTGATCGAAGAGCTTGACGAAGATGATGATCTGGCTGTTCTTCGGATGTTGCCGCTGCATGATCAGGCCGAGTTGCTGGGCTATCTGCGCGCGCGTGCGCAAGTCGATCTCGCCACCCGCATTCCGCGTCGTGAACTGGTCACATTGATGACCGCAATGAGCCACGATGAACGCGCGGATCTGTTCAAGCAACTTGATGAGGAAGCGCAGGAAGCGATTTTGCCCGCGCTGTCCAAAGCAGAACGCGAAGACCTGCGGCGTCTGGCAGCTTATGAAGAATGGACTGTCGGGTCAGTGATGACCTCGGATTATGCGACGCTCAAGGCCGAGATGACCTCGACCGAAGCCATCGAGGCGCTTCGTGCGCAGGCGATCGAGGCCGAGACGATTTACTATGCCTATATCATCGACGAAGCCCGCAAGCTGATCGGCGTGGTCAGTCTGCGCGACCTTTTGACGGCGCGTCCACGCCAACAGATTGCCCAGATCATGGATACGGAACCCGTATGGGTGCGTGCTGACGAAGAGCAGGAAGAAGCCGCGCGGCTTGTTGCACGCTATGATCTGCTGGCGCTTCCAGTGCTGGACAATAATGACCGTCTGGTCGGGATCGTCACAGCCGATGATGCGATGGATGTGACCGAAGAAGAAACGACCGAAGACTTCTACAAAGGCGCGATCGTGCAACCGTTAGAGTTGTCCGTTGCAGATGCCACAATCAGCATGCTCTACCGCGCGCGCATTTTCTGGCTTGTGCTTCTGGTCTTCGGCAATATCTTCTCCGGGGCCGGGATCGCGCATTTTGAGGATACGATCGCGGCGCATCTTTCGCTGCTCTTCTTTCTGCCGCTCCTGATCGCATCAGGTGGCAATGCCGGAACACAATCGGCCACGTTGATGGTGCGCGCCTTGGCGACCGGTGATGTCCGACCGGCGGATTTCGGGCGCTTGCTGTCGCGTGAAGTGCTCATCGCGCTGGCCCTTGGTTTGACCATGGCCTTGGCGGTTTCGACCATAGGGGTCTGGCGCGGCGGGCCCGATATCGCAATTGTTGTCGCCCTGGCGATGATCTCCATCGTGCTGATGGGGGCGCTGATCGGCATGTGCTTGCCGTTCATCTTCGCAAAATTTGACCGTGACCCGGCGGCGGCTTCAGGTCCGCTTGTGACTTCGATCGCGGATGTGCTCGGTGTCTTGATCTATTTCACGATTGCCGCGCGTCTGCTGAGCCTTTAGGCGCGGGCGCTTGCAATCACTGGGGCGAGCGGCTACCTCGCGCAGCAGATCTTGGCGCCCGACAGCCGGGCAGGAGGCGAGTTTGGACAGCATCGATACAATGCGTGGCAGATTTCTGGACCAGATTGCACAGGCGGCTGACCCTGATGCGATCGAGGCTGTACGCCTGACAGCGCTGGGCAAGAAGGGTGAGATCAGCCTGCTGATGCGGAACCTGGGGCAGATGACGCCGGAAGAACGCAAAACGGCCGGGCCACTCCTTAACGGATTGAAATCCGAAATTGATGCAGCGCTGAAAGCCCGCCGTGCGGCGCTTGACGATGCCGCGCTCGACGCCCGTTTGCAGGCCGAATGGCTGGACGTCACCTTGCCGGGCCGTCCCAGATCCATGGGCACGATCCACCCGATCAGTCAGGTCATGGATGAATTGACCGCCATCTTTTCGGATATGGGCTTTGCCGTGGCCGAAGGGCCGCAGATCGAATCCGACTGGTATAATTTCGATGCGCTCAATATCGCGCCCGAACACCCTGCACGACAAGAGCATGACACCTTCTTCATGCACCGCGCGCCCGGTGACAACCGGCCGCCGCATGTGCTGCGCACGCATACGTCACCTGTGCAGATTCGGGCAATGCAGGCGCAGGGCGCGCCGATCCGTGTGATCGCGCCGGGCCGTGTCTACCGTATGGATATGGACCAGACCCATACGCCGATGTTCCATCAGGTCGAAGGGCTTGCGATTGATCGCGATGTTTCGATGGCGCAACTGAAATGGACGCTCGAAGAATTTTGCCGCGCGTTCTTCGAAGTCGAGGATGTCGAGCTGCGGTTTCGCGCCTCACATTTCCCGTTCACCGAGCCGTCGGCAGAGGTGGATATCCGCTGTTCCTGGGAGGGTGGTCAGCTGAAAATCGGTGAAGGGAAGGATTGGCTCGAGATCCTTGGCTCAGGCATGGTGCACCCGCATGTGCTGCGCGCAGGGGGTATCGATCCGGACCAGTGGCAAGGGTTCGCCTTTGGCATGGGGATAGACCGGATCGCGATGTTGAAATACGGTATCCCTGACCTGCGCGCCTTTTTCGAGAGCGATCTGCGCTGGTTGCGTCACTACGGTTTCGCGGCCCTCGACCAGCCCGCCCTCGCTGCTGGTCTCAGCCGCTGATCCATTCATCCTTGTCCAAATATCCACGGGGGTTCTCAGGGGGCGCGTGCGCCCCCTGAGGTAGGGGGTTTGGGGGGCGGCAGCCCTCCAAGCTGCCACTGAAAAAAGAAAGCCCCCGACGAGCGGGGGCTTCTCGATATCTCACAATGCCAGATCAGCAGCTGTAATACATGGAATATTCGACCGGGTGCGGCGTGTGCTCATAAGCATAGACCTCTTCCCATTTCAGATCCATATAGGCCATGATCTGGTCCTTCGTGAACACGTCACCCGCCAGCAGGAAGTCATGATCCGCCGCGAGCGATTCCAACGCCTCGCGCAGTGACGCGCAGACTGTCGGAATGCCTTCCAGCTCTTCGGGCGGCAGGTCATACAGGTCCTTGTCCGAAGCAGGGCCAGGATCAATCTTGTTCTTGATTCCGTCAAGACCTGCCATCAACAGGGCCGCAAAAGCAAGATAGGGGTTTGCCGAAGGGTCAGGGAAACGCGCTTCGACGCGTTTGGCCTTGGGGCTTTCCGAGAAAGGAATGCGGATACAGCCTGACCGGTTCGAAGCCGAATAGGCGCGCAGAACAGGGGCCTCGAAACCCGGGATCAGGCGCTTGTAGCTGTTGGTCGAGGGGTTGGTGAACGCATTCAGCGTTTTGGCATGTTTCAGCACACCACCGATGAAATACAGCGCTTCCTGGCTCAGATCGGCATACTTGTCGCCTGCAAAGAGCGGCTTGCCATCTTTCCAGACAGACATGTTCACATGCATGCCAGTGCCGTTGTCGCCCTTGACAGGCTTTGGCATGAAGGTCGCAGTCTTGCCATAGGCATCAGCGACGTTCTTGACGACATATTTGTATTTCATGATCTCGTCGGCCTGTTTGGTCAGGCTGTTGAAGATCAGACCAAGTTCATGCTGCGCCGAGGCCACTTCAGTGTGGTGCTTGTCGACCTTCATCCCCATGTCTTTCATGGTGGTCAGCATTTCCGAACGCATGTCCTGATTGGCATCGATCGGGTTCATGGCAAAATAGTGACCCTTCACTCCCGGACGATGGCCTGAATTGCCGTGCTCGTAATCCGTGTCGGTGTTCCAAGCCGCTTCCTCAGCGTCCACTTCGTAGCTGACCTTATTGATCTTGTCGCTGAACTTCACGCTGTCAAAGACAAAGAACTCGGCCTCAGGGCCAAAATAGGCAACATCACCAATACCAGTCGATTTCAGATAGGCTTCGGCTTTTTCAGCAGTGCCGCGCGGGTCGCGCTCGTAGGGTTCAGCCGTGTCAGGCTCGACGATCGAGGCATGGATCGCCAATGTTTTTTCTGCATAGAACGGGTCGATATAGACCGAGTCCAGATCCAGAACGAGTTTCATATCCGACGCTTCAATGCCTTTCCAACCCGGCACCGACGACCCGTCGAACATGAAGCCTTCTTCAAGGAAATCTTCGTCTACCAGATCTTTGATGATGGTAACATGCAACATGCGCCCGCGGGGGTCGACGAAACGAATGTCAAGATAGGCGACATCTTCGTCATTCATCATTTTGACAACGTCAGCAGCACTCATAGGGTCTTCCTTCTTGTTTGAAAGATGTTTTCGGGTTTTGCACAAATCTGGCGGGGTTCTCGATCACAAAGCGTCATCACCCGTTTCGCCGGTGCGGATTCGGATGGCTTGTTCGATCGAGGAGATGAAGATCTTGCCGTCGCCAATCTTGTCGGTGCGTGCAGCGGCCACTATGGCCTCCACGGCCTCGTCAGCCTGCTCATCCGGAAGCACGACTTCGATTTTCACCTTGGGCAGGAAATCGACCACATATTCGGCGCCGCGATATAGCTCGGTATGACCCTTCTGGCGCCCGAACCCTTTGACTTCGAGCACTGACAGGCCCTGCACGCCGATATCTTGCAGCGCTTCCTTTACCTCATCAAGCTTGAACGGCTTGATGATGGCCTCGATCTTCTTCATCCTTTCGCTCCCGCATTCCCGCCAGCATATTGCTGGTCCCTCATGGACAGATCATTTTCACTCTGGGGTCACAATCTGATAGGCTTGAGCAGGCGAAATCAGGACTCAGAAAGGCGCTGAAAGGCTAAAAAAAGTGCAAAAAGATGAAAAAATAAGCGAAAAAGAAAAGGGCTGGTTGGAAAAGTGACTGTATTTCTGACATCTGCCCAAATGCGCATCATTGAGCAATCTGCCATCGATTCCGGGCGGGTCTCTGGGCTGGAGCTGATGGCGCGCGCGGGCGCTGGTGTGGTGCATGCCGTTCTTGAACATTGGCCGGACATGGCGCATGGGTCGCATCGGGCCATCGTTTTATCTGGACCTGGCAATAACGGGGGCGACGGGTTTGTGATTGCCAGTGACCTGCGCGCGCGCGGATGGCAGGTCGATGTTGTCTTCTTCGGCACGGCAGAGACGCTGCCCGAAGATGCGCGGCAGATGTACCGGCGTTGGGTATCTGACGATCATGTGCATGTGCTGTCTGTTCCAAAGCCAACAGCAGAGGAAAGCGCTCATTTCTGCGATCTGGTTCACAGATGTGCCAATCCGGCCGCAGCCAGGTCTGATCGCCATCCGGTGCTTTTTGTTGACGCGCTTTTCGGGATTGGGTTGTCCCGTCCGCTGTGCGGGTGGGATAATTTCATCCTGCAGGTCGAAGCTGCGCATGGTGAGACCTTCAGGATCGTCGCTGTCGATGTGCCAAGCGGTCTTGACGCCGATACCGGGCTTTACGTGACAGGAGAGGGCGCAGGCACAGCTTTGGGGTTCCGGGCAGATGTGACCGTCACCTTTCACGCATTGAAACGCGGACATCTGGAAGGGATCGGACCACGCGTCTGCGGTACTGTCAAACTTGTGGATATCGGGCTTTCGGCTTGGGACACTGGTACAGATGAGGCTTGATCCGAGGACCCTTGCAGCGCTGCGCAAATCGCCGAGCGGGCACAAGTATAATCATGGACATGCGCTGATCCTGTCTGGTGGTCCCGGACGCGGCGGCGCAGCGCGGCTGGCGGCGCGCGCGGCGCTCCGGATCGGGGCGGGGCTTGTGACGATCGGCTGTCCTCCGGCCGCCCTGATCGAAAACGCAGCGCGCCTTGATGCTGTGATGCTTTCGCCGGTTGCCGACGCGGGTGAGCTGGCGCAACTGCTTGTCGATACGCGGATCAATGGTGTCGGTCTTGGCCCGGGTCTTGGACTCGCGGCGCGTGAAGTCAGGCTTGTCGATGTTGCATTGAATGCCCGGCGCCCGACAGTTCTGGATGCAGATGCCCTTACGCTGATCGCACAAGAGCGAAAGCTTTTTGTCGCTCTCCATCCAGACTGCGTCCTGACACCCCATGCCGGGGAATTCGCGCGCCTTTTTCCCGATCTCGCAGCGGCTTCCTGCTCCAAGCCAGAGGCTGCGCAGGCAGCGGCCGAGCGTGCGGGATGCGCGATCTTGCTCAAAGGGCAGGACACAGTTATTGCAGCGCCCAATAGCAATCCTTCGGTACATGCAGCCAAGGCAGAGCGCGCAGCGCCATGGCTTGCCACTGCCGGGTCTGGTGACGTGCTGGCCGGGTTCATCACAGGGTTGATGGCGCGCGGATTTTCCCCCTTTGCAGCTGCCGAAACAGCCGCGTTTCTGCATGTCGAGGCTGCTCTGGACTTCGGCCCTGGTCTGGTTGCCGAGGATTTGCCGGATTGCCTGCCACGTGTCTTCCGGCGCTTCGGGGTTTAGTGTCATCCGCGATCCAGTTGACGCGGGCTGCGTGGGAAAAAATGCCGAAGGCCGCCGCCCATCGTCATGCCAGGGGTACTAGTCGTCCCCAACGCCCGGCGCTTCGGTTGCCCTTTACATATGGGCCGAAATGCATTCGGATTTGATCGTTGTCATCTGCTTGGTATTTCAGTTGAATCGCCGCGCCGCGACCCGTCGATGCGTCACTCGGCAAAGTGCGTCGCGCTGGTGGGGGCCCGCTCTTGTCCCACTCGCTTGGACTATGGCGTGCAAAGCCGCCAAGATCATGTGCTGATTTCGCAGGGCGACGTGTCCGCTGCGCGGTTCCAGCAGTGCCAGACCCAGTCGTCACTGCATGCTGTGCGACCCTGCCATGGTGCCCGCGCGCACCAAAGCCGGCAGGCCATGTGCACGGATCACGCAGGACCGGTCGAAGCCCAACTGATAAAGCATTGCGCCAGACTTGGATTTTTGGATCGTGACCGCGTCTACAAGCTGCTTTGCTTCGATCATCGCAGGGCCACCATAAAGCAGATCACTCCGCCAATCGCGCATGCCGAGTTTCTGGCCAGCCCCGACTACGAGCGCAGGCGCTACAGTCGCAAGGTCCCGCGCAAGTGCCGGAGCAGATCGGGTAATCGTAACCAGATCGCCAGCTTCGGCGTAATTGCGACGCAGGCTGCGCAGTTCCATGATCTCTCCATCCGCGTCCAGCAACAGATCGCCGGCCATGATCCGCTCGACCGCGCGCGGTCCCGTGATTGTCTGCAGGATTGTGCCAGCGGCGAAGCCGCACATGCTTTTGGGCCGCCCGTCAACGGACGCGCGCGCAAGCGGGGGGGCGAGGCTGATAGAGGTTTCAAACATCACACGAATCTCCTTGAAGCCAAACTGCGTCAGAAATGTATAGATCAAGTAAATGCAGATCGGGCTCATTGTCTTGATATACGAAACAATGCCCGCTGAATACGGCAGGATTATGACGGGTCATGCAATGTATCGGATGCCGCTTTTCTCTCTCGCATCCTCTACAGGCTTTTGTTAAGAGCGCACCAAGCGGGTGTGGCGAAATTGGCAGACGCACCAGATTTAGGTTCTGGCGCCGCAAGGCGTGGGGGTTCAAGTCCCTCCACCCGCACCACTATGACTTTATGATGTTTTTCGAGGTCTAGGTCTTGCAGCGGAACCAAATTAAGCGAAAGTTTCGCACTCGGTTTCGCACTCGGTTTCGCACTCGGTTTCGCACTCGGTTTCGCACTCGGTTTCGCACTCGGTTTCGCACATTCTTGTTCTGATCTTGTTCTGTTCTCAGCGGCTGCGGCGCTGTTGTGCCCGCTTAGACGCCGCCCGCTGGTTGGCCTGCGCGCGATATTTTTTACACCATGCTGAGCGTCTTGTGGCCGGTCACAGCCTGAATTTCAGAGTCGCTGCATCCGGCTTCCGCTAGCAGCCGGGCAGCTGTGTAGCGCCACCCGTGGGGAACCAACCGGTTTTCACCATGCATCAGCCCTAGGGCTGCCCGCACGTCTTCGACCGCCTTCTGAGCTGCGCGTTTCCCGAGCGGCTGTGTCAGGTTTCGGGCCAGGATGTGACGACCAGTCCGCGAAACTGTCTCGAGATACGCTTGCAGGCGTTTCGGGCAATACACCCAGAGCTTGGTGGTGGTCTTCTCCTGACAAACCGCCATGTATTCACCATCGAAATCATCCTAGGTCATCGCGATGCAGTCGCCCAGGCGCTGTCCGGTCCCTACGCAAAGCTCGTAGACTGTTCTCGCTGTGGTCAGTGAGTGTGTATCGCAGTGCCGCTCGAACAAATCCAGCTTATCATCCGGCCACGCCTGATACTCACCTCCTGTAAGTTTGGGGATAGCTGGGACGGGGTTTCGTTCAATCCATTCGAGATCCACGGCCTTGCGACACAGAATCGACAGGACTGCGTGACGCTCGTTCGCCTTTGAACACGTATCGGCAAACGCGTCTCGCGCAGAGATTGCGTGTCTACGCCGGAACGCCTTGACGTCCTTATCTCCGTTTTTTTCTCGGATCGCCTCGCAGTGACGCCTATAATTCTCTCGCGTTCCCTTCGACTTACTGGTGAATTCTGTAACAGGGGCAAGACCCCGGGCGAAGTTGTTGGGTGAGGGTGCGTCCTATTGACTCGGTGGGGCCGGGGGGGCTGTTCAAGCTGGCAGTTTTCTGACTCGATCGGTGCATGTCGAAGCACCCATTTCACCCTCTTGATGATCTTTCAGACGCCGATCTCCGGGCGCTTGTGCTGGAGCTTTTGAGCGA